>JAZSHJ010000056.1:0-17950 GCA_045533175.1 Acutalibacteraceae bacterium | reverse complement strand
CATACGCGATAATGACACGCGCCATCTCGTCCGCCGACACGCCGCCGAGCGCGATCTTGGTCTGCATCGCGACCACTTCGTTGGTCACGCCCTGCTCACGCTGGGTGAGGTATTCACCCACGCAGAGGATCACGGTGAGGCCCGCATCCAACGCCGCGCGCATACGCTTCTGCCCCGTTTCATCGGTATCACCGAAATAGGTGCGGCGCTCGCTGTGGCCGAGAATGACATAGCCGACACCCATCGCCGCCAGCATTTCCGCCGACACTTCACCGGTGTACGCACCGGACTTTTCCCAATGGCAGTTCTGCGCCGCCACACCGATGGCAGAGCCTTTCACCGCTTCGAGCGCCGCAGGCAGATCCACAAACGGCACACCCACCACCACGTCGCACGCGGCATCCGCCACGAGAGGTTTGATCTCGTTGATCAGCGCCGTCGCTTCGGCGGGAGTCTTGTTCATTTTCCAGTTGCCGGCAATAACATACTTACCCATAATGTGTATCGTCCTTTCTGTTAGTCACGATCCTGCAGGCAAGCGATGCCCGGCAGTTCCAAACCTTCGAGGAATTCAAGCGACGCGCCGCCGCCGGTGGAGATGTGAGTCATCTTTTCGGCGTAGCCCAAACGCTCCACAGCCGCCGCGGAGTCACCGCCGCCGATGATGGAAATAGCGCCGCTTTCCGCCACGCCCTTCGCCACCGCTTCGGTACCGGGCGCAAAGTTCGGGAATTCGGACACGCCCATCGGGCCGTTCCAGATAACGGTGCCGGCATCCGCAAGCGTCTTCACATACAGTTCCTGGGTGATAGAGCCGATATCCATACCCATCCAGCCATCCGGGATGCTGTCGGAATACACACGCATATGCACGGCATCCGGCGCATACTCACGCGCGATCACGTTATCCACCGGCAGGAGGAAGCTCACGCCCTTTTCACGCGCCTTCGCCATCAGTTCACGCGCGAGATCCAGCTTATCGTATTCGCAGATGGAGGTGCCCACGTTGTTGCCCTGCGCGGCAAAGAAGGTGTACGCCATACCGCCGCCGATGATGAGGGTATCCACCTTTTCGATCAGGTTGTTGATAACGCCGATCTTATCCGACACTTTCGCGCCGCCGAGGATCGCCACAAACGGACGCTTCGGCTCTTCGAGAGCGCCGCCCATCACGCGAATCTCCTTCTGAATGAGGTAACCGCACACAGCCGGCAGATAGTCCGCCGCACCCGCCGTGGAGGCGTGTGCGCGGTGCGCCGTACCGAACGCATCGTTCACAAAGATGTCCGCCATAGAAGCGAGTTCCTTCGCGAAGGCGGGATCGTTCTTGGTTTCTTCCGCGTGGAAACGCACGTTTTCGAGCAACAGCACTTCGCCCGGCTTCAACGCCGCAGCCTTCGCCTTGGCATCCGCGCCCACGACATCTTTTGCCATGATGACCTCGCGGCCGAGCAGTTCGGCCAGCTTATCGGCCACAACCTGCAACGACAACTTGGTGATGTCGTCCTTCGCCTTTTCGAGGAGTGCCGCCGTAGCCGCTTCCTGCTCATTTTCGGGCAGTTCGGCGACCTTCTTCGCTTCCTTCTTGTTCAACTTCACCTTTTCGTTCAGCACGTTGTGCGGACGGCCCATGTGAGAGCAAAGGATGACAGCCGCACCGTTATCCAACAGATACTGAATGGTGGGCAGAGCACCGAGGATACGCTTCGCATCGTCGATCTTGCCATCCTTCAGCGGCACGTTGAAGTCGCAACGAACCAGACAACGCTTGCCCGACACGTTGATGTCTTCGATGGTCTTTTTGTTAAGGTAGTTCATGATAGTTTCCTCCTTAAAGATATGGATAGCAGGCGGCGTAAAAGTTCTGAAATACCCCTTACTCCCCCATTATATTACCTTGACAGTATTATACCGCGCAACGCCATATTTTTCAAGTTATATTTACCCAATTTCAAAAAGTTCTCAATAAAAAACAAAAGTGTGAATGTTCCAAGCGAAACACTAACACTTTTGCACAGAATTATTCTTCGGAAGAGAGGGCAACGTCCTCCGTAAGTGTCAGCGCCACCGCCGCCGCAAACACACCGAGCGCCGCTTCCACCCCTGTGGGAATCGCACAATACGCTACTGCCGCCGCTTGCCCCATGACAAACAGGATGCCGCGGGACACGCTTGCCGCCACACAAAGCACCGCCGTGGCCGCGGCCATGCCGCGCAAAAGGCGGGACGGGGTTTGCGCACCCGAAAGGCATTTGGCCGTTTCCAACAAAAACAGCAAGATTACTGCATACAAGAAAAACTCATACACCGCAGGGGAAATATCCACCGACGATGCGAACACCACGTTGTACCGTGCCAGGCGGGCAAACGCCCACAGCGGCAACAGCAGCCACAGCCATTTTTGCGAAAAGCTGTGCCGCTGTGCGGCGCGCACACACGCAATACCGATCGCCACACCCGCCACCAGCGCCGCTATCATCGGAAACATGATCGACACGCGTTGCATACTGCCTGCCGCCACGCCCGCCGCATCCAACGCACGAGTGTCGGTTTGATATCCTTTGAAGAACAGAAGGAACGTGAGAACCCCCGTCACAATGCCGCCGATCGCCAACGTGCGCCGCCCCCACCAACGGAACGGACGCGAGGGGGAAAAGTACAATCCCAAAAACCACACCGTCAAGAACAGCCCACCGAAAAGACCGGTCAACATCGAAACCAGCAACAACCAACGATCGGCCGTGCTGACAAGTGCGGCCAGAGGGGCGGGAGCCGTTCCCTTCCACATAAATCGCACGATATCCCCGAGCGAACCTGCCGTCAACACCGCACCGAACAACGCACCGCCCACGGCCAACACGCGGCTTTGAAGAGCCTCTCTGGTATAATCATGCTTTGCGCGGCCAAGCACCAAAAGCACCGCCGTGACCACCGCCATCAAAATTAACAGCGGATAATTGACGTGGGTCAGCGCCGTGCCGTCTCCCACAACGGCAGGCAATGTCAACACGCGCCACACCGTGACCAACACGGTTGCCGCAAGCATAGACAGGCCAAACAATTTGTTACGCATAATGGCTTCTCCCTGGGGTGAGCAGTCAAACCCGATCCGTTTTGGGAAGGCGGATTTTCGCTCATCCTTCGTTAAAATACTCACCAATACGACCGTATTGGCTGTGTTTCCGCCTCGGCAGAACAAAAATCCGCACTTCCCAAAATCCGCGACCGCAAAGCAGACATTGCTTACAGCTTCTGCCGGTTGCGGTTTTACGGCAATGTCCCGAGAACGGGGTGGAAAGGAAAGAGATATCGAGGGATTTTTGTCGCGGTCAGGCGAAGCAATGCTGCCGCTTTGCGGCGGGTTCGGGTTTCATTGCTCACCCTTACCGTTCATCCAGCGGTACGTATTCCGCCGATTTTGCCAACGATTTGTAGGCAGGACGCATAATACGGCTTCCGGTATACAGTTCCTCCGTGCGGTGAGCACACCAGCCCGCACAGCGCGCCACCGCAAACAGCGGCGTAAACAACTCGGACGGGATGCCCAATGCTTTGTATACCAAACCGGAATACATGTCCACATTGGCGCACATTGCCTTGTTACTGCCTTTCACTTCAGCGAACACCTGCGGGGTGAGCCGTTCCACCGTTTCCAGCAAACGGAATTCATCACCAAAGCCGCGATCCTCCGCAAGGTCACGGGCATACTTCTTCAAAATCACGGCACGCGGATCAGATAAGGTGTACACCGCGTGTCCCATACCGTAAACCAGGCCGCTGTGATCCCCTTCTTCGCCGCGAATAATACGGGCGAGGAACGCTGCCACTTCCTCTTCGTCGCGCCAGTTGGAAATGCCTTCTTTCAAATATTTGAGCATTTGCATCACTTTGATGTTGGCGCCGCCGTGCTTGTGTCCTTTAAGCGAACCGATCGCCCCCGAAATGGTGGCGTAGGTATCGGTGCCCGAAGAGGACAGCACACGGGTGGTAAAGGTGGAGTTGTTGCCGCCGCCGTGTTCCGCGTGTAACATCAGGCACAAATCCAGCAACTTTGCCTCCTCTTGCGTGTAGCTCTTATCGGGACGCATGCTGTACAAAATGGATTCCGCAATGGACAAGTTCTGCGGAACGGGATGGAAGAACATACTCTTATGATCGTAGTGACGGCGCTTCACTTGATAGGCGTAAGTCATGATGGTGGGCATCCGCGCGATCAGTTTCAATTCCTGTTCCAACACGTTCTGCAACGAAAGATCGTCCGCCTTTTCATCGTACGAATACAACGCCAACACCGAACGACCGAGTTGATTCATGATGTTGGGCGAAGGCGCTTTGATGATCATATCCTCTGCAAAATATGCGGGCAGTTCGCGATATTCCGCCAACACGGTGCGCAGATCGCGCAGTTGTTTCGCCGTGGGCAACGAACCGAACAACAACAACCACACCACTTCTTCAAAACCGAAGCGATTCTCGTTCATACAGCCGTTGACCAGATCTTCAATGTTCTGTCCGCGATAGGTCAGACGCCCTTCCACAGGGAATTTCTCACCTTCATCCAACACGTAACCGTGCACGTTACATACACGGGTAAGCCCCGCCATCACGCCGGTGCCGTCCGCATTGCGCAAACCGCGCTTTACGTTGTATTTTTCATAGGTTTCGTTGGAAAACCGTTCATGTTTATGAATCTCTTCGCATAACGATGGAAGGAGGGTGGATGCAAATGCCATAATGTACTCAGACCTTTCTATACCCGCATAATACGGCGTATACAATACTTAAAATTCATTTTACCCTCTTTTACACCGTTTGTCAAGGCGCTTTTTCAAAAAATGAAGGAAAAAAATCATGAAGTTTCAATTTTTTAAAACTTTACGGCGTTTTTTGGGCAACGCCGCAAAAAAATGAAGGTTTTTGCACCTGTTTATTCAGAAAGGATGTTGTTTATGAAAGGATACGTATGGCTTACCGTATGCACGGCGGTGCTGATGTTGTTGCTGCCCCTTCCTTCGTACGGTTTGCTTTCCGCCAAGGAACCCTCCGCAACACCGCCGGCGGTTTCGGCCCCGCCCACCGAGGAGGAATCGCCTGTATCCCAAGAAGATCCGTTTCGGGTATTGGATGCCGCATCGGGTGAGATCATTGAAATGAGCGAACGGGATTTTCTCATCGGCACTTTGGCGGCGGAAATGTATCCTTCCTATCATCCCGAAGCGTTAAAGGCACAAGCGGTGGCGGCCTATACATACTACTGTTATCAACGTGAAGAGGCACGCACCGAAGGTGAGGATGCCGATTTTTCGGACGTGCCTTCTACCTTTCCTACCCTGTATACGGTGGAAGGGATGAAGGAACGGTGGGGAGACGACTTTGATACGTATTATACCAAACTTGCGGCGGCGGTGGACGCGGTGTACGGCGAACTTATCCGCTACGACGGTGAGATCATTATGGCGGTCTATCACGCCATGTCGGCACAGCAGACCGAAACGGCAGGTGTGATCTGGGGGCGCGATCTCCCTTATCTTAAAGCGGTGGAATCCCCGGGCGACACGGTGGCCGACACCTACCATTCCACGGTAAACGTGGCGGTGACGGATTTTGCAGAGGCGGTAAAGACGCTCGACGTTACCCTTTCGGGCGAAGCGGCGGTGTGGGTGGATCCGGACAGCATCACGCGATCGCCTTCCGGCACGGTCACCGCCGTCACGGTGGGTGACAAAGTGCTGACAGGACGGCAACTGCGCGGGTTGTTCGGCCTGCGCTCGGCGGTGTTCGATCTGACGTTCGACAAAGAACACGGATTCGTGTTTTCTGTGCAAGGATACGGACACGGTGTGGGCATGAGTCAATACGGGGCCAACTGCCTGGCCGCGCAGGGAAAGACCTACCGTGAAATTTTGGAATACTATTACAGCGGTGTCACGGTGGAATAGGCTTGCCAAACCATCAAATATATGATATACTGTGATGAATTTATAAAAAAGATAGGAACGTCTATGCAATTCAAAGATTTGAATTTGATGCTTCCGCTTCTGGAAGCGGTGAAGAAGGCGGGGTACGAAACCCCCTCGCCCATACAGGAAAAGACCATCCCCCCCGTGCTTGCGGGGCGGGATGTGTTGGGCTGTGCCCAAACGGGAACGGGCAAAACCGCCGCGTTCGCGTTGCCCATTCTGCAACAGTTGTATAAGACCACACCGCGGGAAGCGCGCGGGGCAGACCGCCGCCCGATTCGCGCGTTGATCCTCACTCCTACCCGCGAATTGGCCATCCAGATACACGAAAACTTCACGCAATACGGCGCACGGCTCCCGCTTCGGTCGGCAGTCATTTTCGGTGGAGTGAATCAAAACCCGCAGGTGGAAACCTTGAAACGCGGCGTGGATATTTTGATCGCCACGCCCGGACGGTTGAACGATCTGATCGGACAAGGGTTTATCTCCCTTACCGATCTCACCACCTTTGTGTTGGACGAAGCCGACCGTATGTTGGATATGGGGTTTATCCACGATGTAAAAAAAGTGATCGCGAAATTGCCCGCCAAGCGGCAAACGTTGTTCTTTTCGGCCACCATGCCGCCTGAAGTGGAAAAGCTGGCCGTGCAACTGTTGCACGATCCCGTCAACGTGAAGATCAGCCCCGTGACCAAAACGGTGGATAAGATCGGGCAGACTGTGTACTTTTTGGAAAAGGGCAACAAGGTGGACATGCTGTTGTGGCTGATGAAGCAACACCGCATGAAAGCGGTGTTGGTATTCACCCGCACCAAGCACGGTGCCAACCAAGTGGCAACGAAACTTATAAAAGCGGGTGTGGATGCATTGGCCATTCACGGCAACAAAAGCCAAAACGCACGCCAAGAGGCTCTAAAGCGCTTCAAAGCGGGCAGGTTGCCCGTACTGGTCGCCACCGACATTGCCGCCCGCGGCATCGACGTGGCGGAACTGCCGTTTGTGGTGAATTTCAATGTGCCAGACACCCCCGAAGCGTACATTCACCGCATCGGACGCACCGGACGAGCAGGACTTTCGGGCGAAGCCTTTACCTTCTGCTGCGGAGAAGAACTGAAGGATTGGTGGGACATCGAAAAGCACACCCGTCAAACCGTGCCTGTGGGCGAATGTCCGTGGTCGGTGACCGATATGCAGCCCATTGATCCGCCGAAGAAAGAAGCGCGCCCCCCGCGCGCCGATCGGCCGAAGGTGGAGAACAAACCGAAGGCGAAAAACAAACCGAAGGCGGAAAACAAGCCGAAGGCAGAAAAGCGCGACGAAGATGTCCTTCCCGCGCCCCGCACCCCCTCTTACGGGGCGGCCTACGGCACACGGTACGGTACGCGCCCCGTGCGGCATTTCCAATCCCGCACGTCGTTACAACCGAAAGCCGAAGATTTCCCGCCCCCGCCCCCCACGGGCGGCCGTTTGCGCGATTGGTCGGCAGACGAGGTGTTACCCGAACGGCGACAGATCGTGGAGTTGGCGGAAGATACGCATCCACCGAAAAAGGAAACCGTCACTCCTCCGCCCCCAAAGAAGCCCCAACAAAAGAAGGAACAACCGCAACCGAAAAAGGATATTGCGACACCCGATACCGCCGCACCGCAAAAGAAACGGCGACATCGCGGCGGCCGTCGTCACCGCAAATCGGGCGGAACACCCAAGACAGAATAAAAAAACCGTCGTGCACAAAATGCACGACGGTTTTTTTGTTGGTTATCAGTCCGCAACGAACGGCAACAGGGCAATCTGACGCGCGCGCTTGATCGCGGTGGTCAGATCTCTCTGGTGGCGGGCGCAGGTACCGGTCACACGACGGGGCAGGATCTTCGCACGCTCAGACATAAAGCGGCGCAGACGGGCCACATCCTTGTAATCGATGAACTCCACCTTGTCCACACAGAAGCTGCAAACCTTGCGGCGGCCCTTGCCACCACGGACAGGGCGTGCAGAGCGCTCGGCTCCTTCGGTTCTTTCAGCCATGACAATTCTCCTTTACAAAATCATGCGTGCCGTTGATTAAAACGGCAGGTCCTCGTCGGCCACGATCTCCTCGAAATCGCCGGGGGCGGCGGTGGAGAAAGCGGGGCGCGACTCGTTATAAGCGGGCTGTTGCGGGGCACCGAAACTCGGTGCGCCGTAGCCTGCGTTGTACCCCGTGGTGCCGCTGGATTTCGCTTCACAGAAGAACGCGTTATCCACGACAACCTCATACGCGGTGCGCTTGTTGCCTTCCTTATCGGTATACTGGCGGGACTGCAGCGAACCCTGAACGGCAATACGCTGGCCCTTGTGGAAATACCGACTGATGAACTCCGCTGTCTGACGCCAGGCAACCAGATTGATGAAATCCGCCTGACGCTGTTCCTGCCCCTTGGGCTGGAAAGCGCGGTCCACCGCAATAGTGAAAGACAACACAGGGGTTTGGTTCTGCGTCTGGCGCAGTTCCGGATCGGCGGTCAACCGACCGAGCAAACAAACCGAATTCATTTGCTGTCCCTCCTATTATTTGTCCTTACGGACAGTCATGGAACGAAGCACACCGTCAGTAATTTTGCTGACGCGCTCCAGCTCTGCCGGGAATTCGGGGCCGCTGACGAAGTTGTAGAGAACGTAGAAGCCCTCTTCCTCGTCGTTGATGAGATAAGCCAAGCGACGCTTGCCCCACTCATCCACCTCGCCGAGTTCCGCGTTCTGCGCGATCAAGTTCTGAAACTTCTCCTTGATCGCCGCAATGCCATCTTCACCCAACGTCATGGAATAGACGAAGACAGCCTCGTACGATGCTTTAACTGTAGGCATTTCGGTTACACCTCCTTATGGTCATATGGCTCCGTTTGGTACGGAGCAAGGAAGCGCCTCTTTGCAGAGCCGCTGCGGCGTGTTGGTAAGATTACACAGCCACCGATAAAGTATAACAGCCTTACCGTGTTTTGTCAAGTGCGGGAAAAATATTTTTTCTCTTTTCTTTTACGGCATTGTGTGGTATGCTAAATATAGACATATGTTAGCGAGGTGTGTGCTGTGGGAAATGCAATAGTTGCCGTTTTGTTGGGATTGGCGGCGATCGGGTGTTTCATATTCAGTCACAGGCAATTCCGCAAAAAAGGGTTTCTTTTCAACAACGCCTACCTCTATGCATCCGAACAGGAACGGGAAACCATGGATAAAAAGCCGTATTACAAACAATCCGGTGTTGTTCTGGCGTTGATCGGCGCCATGTTTGCGGTGAGTGCGTTGGATGCCGTTTTGCAAATGAAACGCCTGCTTTGGGTGACGATCGGCATCGCATTAACCGCCATTGTTTACGCCATCGTTTCCTCGGTGATAATAGAGAAAAGGAAAAACAGCGATTAAAGGAGTGTTCGTATTATGGATATGTCCACCGTTTTGCATCACGTGGACCACACGTTGCTTGCCCCCACCGCCACGTGGGAGGAGATCCGCGCCCTGTGCGACGACGGAATGCGCTTTGACACCGCTTCGGTGTGCATTCCCGCCGCTTATGTGAAAGCGGCCAAAGACTATGTGGGCGACCGCCTGGCCGTTTGCACCGTGATTGGCTTTCCCACGGGATATTCCACCACCGCCGCCAAATGTTTTGAAGCCGCCGATGCGGTGCAAAACGGGGTGGACGAAGTGGATATGGTGATCAATCTCGGTTGGGTGAAGGACAAACGCTTCGACGATGTTTTGGAAGAGATCCGCGCCGTCAAAGCCGCGTGCGACGGGCGTATTCTTAAAGTCATCATCGAAACCTGTTTGCTCACCGACGAAGAAAAAGTGGCGCTGTGCGACGTTGTGTCCCGCGCGGGGGCGGAATACATCAAAACCTCCACCGGGTTTTCCACCGCGGGGGCCACGCCGCACGACGTGGCGTTGTTTGCCGCCCACGTACAACCCCACGTGAAGATCAAAGCCGCAGGCGGCATTGCCACCGTGGCGGATGCCGAAGAGTTTTTGGCGCTGGGTGCCGATCGGTTGGGCACCAGCCGCCTTGTGAAAATTGCAAAAGCAGGAAAGGATGAGGATCGTGGCAACACCGCATATTAACGCAGCTTCTGCCGATTTTGCCCGTACCGTGTTGATGCCGGGTGATCCGCTTCGCGCCAAATTCATTACCGAAACCTTTTTGACCGATGCCGTGCTTGTCAACAACGTGCGCGGCATTCAGGGATACACGGGATATTACGATGGGGTGCGCGTATCGGTGATGGCCAGCGGTATGGGTATGCCCTCGATGGGGATCTACTCCTACGAGCTGTTCAATTTCTTTGATGTGGAAAATATTTTGCGTGTGGGTTCGGCGGGTGCCATTCATCCCGACTTGAAGGTGCGGGACATCGTGTTGGGGCAAGGCGCTTGCACCAACTCGAACTATGCCGCGCAATACGGTCTGCCGGGAACCTTCGCACCGATCGCGTCGTACGATCTGTTGCGCACCGCCGACACCGTGGCACGCGACATGGGGCTTTCCTGCCGCGTGGGCAATCTTTTGTCCTCCGATACCTTTTATTCCGATGATAATGCTACCCCCGTGTGGGGCAAAATGGGTGTATTGGCGGTGGAAATGGAAGCGGCGGCGCTGTATATGAACGCCGCCCGCGCGGGCAAAAACGCGCTGGCGATCTGCACCGTGTCCGATCATATCCTGACAGGCGAAGCCACCACCGCCGCCGAACGGGAGACCTCCTTCACCGACATGATGCAACTGGCGCTGAAAACCGCCGTGGCAATGGAGAGATAAAATGAAACGCGTATTCATCATCGTGCTGGATTCGTTTGGCATCGGGCAAGCACCCGATGCCGAAGCCTTCGGTGACCGCGACTGTAATACCTTGGCACGCATTGCCTCCTCCCCCGCCTTTTCGGCCGCCACGCTGTGCGAATTGGGGCTCGGCAACGTGGACGGCGTTACCTGCCTGCCCCGAACGGATACCCCGCGCGGTGCGGTGGCGCGTCTGCGTGAACGCAGCGCGGGAAAGGATACCACTATCGGCCATTGGGAACTCGCGGGCATCGTGTCCGACACCCCGCTTCCCACCTATCCCGACGGATTTCCCGCCGAGGTATTGGAGGCATTCAAAGCCGAAACGGGACGCGGCGTGCTGTGCAACCGTCCGTATTCGGGAACACAGGTGATCGCCGATTACGGCGAAGAACACATGAAAACCGGCGATCTGATCGTGTACACGTCGGCAGACAGCGTGTTTCAGATCGCCGCACACGAGGAGATCGTGCCCCCTGCACAGTTGTACGATTACTGCCGTGCGGCGCGGCGCATTTTGTGCGGTAAACACGCGGTGGGACGGGTGATCGCCCGCCCGTTTGAAGGCAATGCTCCCCACTTTACACGCACCGCCAATCGGCGCGATTTTTCGTTGGCACCGCCCCGCACCACCTTGCTCGACGCGGTGTTTGCCGCAGGACAAAGCGTGTATTCCGTGGGAAAGATCGCCGATATCTTTGCGGGGCGCGGTATTCGTGATGCACGCTTGACACACTCCAACGCCGAAGGGATGCAAACCACCTTGGATATACAAGGAGAACCCTTTACAGGGCTCTGTTTTACCAATCTGGTGGATTTCGACATGTTGTACGGACATCGGCAGGACGTGGACGGTTACGCCGCCGCGCTGACCGCATTTGATGGTTGGCTACCCGCTTTTTTGGTGGAAATGAAGCCGCACGACCTGTTGTTTATCACCGCCGATCACGGGTGTGATCCGGGTGACAGCCATACCGACCACACACGGGAATATGTCCCGTTGTTGGCGGTGGGCGATGCGGTGAAACCGTGCAATCTGGGCACGCGTACCACCTTTGCCGACCTGGCCGCCACGGCGGCGGAGTGGTTGAGGGTACCTTTTTGCTCGGATGGACAAAGCTTTTTGAAGGAGTTGACGGGAGAATGACCGAACGCGATCTGGCAAAAGCGGCGATTGATGCGATGGCATGCGCCTACGCCCCGTATTCGGGGTTCACCGTGGGGGCGGCTCTGCTGACCGCCGACGGAAGGGTGTTTACAGGATGCAACATCGAAAACGCGGCCTTTTCCCCCACCGTGTGTGCGGAGCGCACCGCCGTGTTCAAAGCGGTGAGCGAAGGGGCGCGAGAATTTGCCATGTTGGCGGTGGTCGGCGGCAAAGGCGGCCGTATCAACGGCGTCTGTGCGCCGTGCGGCGTGTGCCGTCAGGTGCTGGCGGAATTTTGCCCGCCCGACTTTCCGCTGTTATTGGTGAAAAGCGAAACCGCGTGGGACACCACTTCCCTTTCCGCGTTGTTGCCGCGTGCTTTTGATATGGAGGGCACGAAATGACAATGTATGACATTCTGAACAGAAAAAAGCACGGTGAAGCACTTTCGGCCGAAGAAATCGCCTTTTTTGTGGAAGGCTATACCGCCGGGCGCATTCCCGATTACCAAGCGTCGGCGCTGACGATGGCCATCTGCCTGAACGGCATGACAGCCGAAGAAACCGCCGCCCTCACCGATTGCATGGCGCGGTCGGGCGATACGGTGGACTTATCCCGTTTCGGCACGCTGTCGGTGGACAAACACAGCACCGGCGGGGTGGGCGACAAAACCTCGCTGATCGTGGCACCCATTGTGGCGGCGCTCGGCGGGAAAGTCACCAAAATGTCGGGGCGCGGGTTGGGGCACACCGGCGGCACGGTGGACAAACTGGAATCCATTCCCGGTTTTCGCACCTCGCTCTCCCCCGCGGAATTTCTGGAACAGATCGATACCGTGGGCATGGCGGTGATCGGGCAAAGCGGCGACCTCGCACCCGCGGATAAAAAATTGTATGCCTTGCGGGACGTGACCGCCACGGTGGACAGCATTCCGCTGATCGCCTCCAGTATTATGAGCAAGAAGTTGGCGGCAGGATCACACAATATCGTGTTGGATGTGAAAGTGGGCAGCGGCGCGTTCATGAAAACACCCGAAGACGCCGCACAACTCGCACGGGAGATGGTGTGTATCGGGCAGAGATGCAAACGGCGCATGGCCGCGCTCATCACCGATATGGACACGCCGCTGGGCTGCGCCATCGGTAACGCCGTGGAAGTGAAAGAGGCGATCGGTGTGTTGCGCGGCGAAGTGCACGGCGCGTTACGCGACGTGTGCGTGGCATTGGCCACCGCCATGGTTTCGCTCGCCTTTGAACTCACCGAAGAGGAGGCGACATCCCGCGTGAACGATACGCTGAACAGCGGGGCTGCCTTTGGAAAAATGAAGGAATGGATCGTCGCGCAAGGCGGCGACGGCCGCTACATCGACGATCCCACCCTGTTCCCCACCGCCGCACACACGTGTGAGGTGTGTGCCCCCACCGACGGGTTCATCGCCGCGATGGATGCCGAAGAGATCGGGCGTGTGGCGGTGTTGCTTGGTGCGGGACGTGCCAAAAAAGAGGATATCATTGATCCCGCGGCAGGTATTCTGCTTCACAAGACCACAGGCGATGCGGTAAAAACGGGCGACGCGCTGTGCACACTGCTCACCAATCGCACCGAAGCGTTGCCCGAAGCGGCGGCGCGATTTGTAAAGGCGTTAAACTTCACAAGCGAGCAGCCCACATCGAAGCCGACGGTTTACAAAACCATTCGATAGGAAGGTGCCCCATAGGCGCAGATGAGGTGGAAAACCACCCGCGGCGGCTCTGCCGCCTACACCTCACCACCCGCTTCGCGGGAGCCTCTTCTCAAGGAGAGGCCTTTGTCCTCACGCACAAAAAAACGCACGGGAGAGGCTGTGACCTCTCCCCTGCGTTTTCTCTTATAAAAACAGCGCCACAAAGATACCCGCCAGCACGAGCAACCTTCAAAGCAGTTTGTACACGATGTTCTTTTCACGATACACGAGCCGGCCCACCAACACCGTCACGAACACAGAGGATTGTTTCACCACCGTCATCAGCGTTACTTCGCTGTGGGGATCGGCGTTAGCTTCAAACAGTAGGCGGTCGCCCACGATCAACGACAAACTCATCAGCGGCACCCAGTAATTAGTGGCAAGTGCGCGCCACGCCACACGTTCACGGCGAATCAGCAAAATCACCCCGTAGATGAGCGTCATGAACAGCATAAACCAAAACTGCAGTTGCGACGAGGTCATGTATGCCATCAGCACCTTATCCATCGTGCCCGAAACCGCATTTAGAAAACAGTTGAGCATGGCGGCGACAAACACGGTGACGGTCATTTCGCCCCCGCCGCCGCGTTTCAGATTCACGAGTGTCAAACCCGTGACCACCAACAACATCCCCACCGCCTTCGCAAGGGTGAAACTCTCCCCCAACACGAACACACCGAGCAGAGTGGAAAATACCATGCGGGAAAGATCCATAATGCCGTAAAGACTCACCGAAATGTGTTTGAGCGCCGCAAACGCGCACAGCCACGCGGCGCACACCACCGCCGCTTTTAAAAAAGCGAAAAAGATAAATCGGGGTGAAAGCAAAAACGCCTCACCGCAAAATGGCAGAGTGAACAAAAACCCGATCAGGGTGTAACAAAACAATATCTCGGTGGAACGGTTCCTTTTGAGAGCCGCTTTTTTCATGCCTTCGCGGCCGCCTTTCAGCAACCCGTATGCCAGCACAAACCATATCCACAGCGACGCCGTATCGCTCACCCCTTTCCCTTTTAATCAAACCGACAGTCATTATAGTACATTTCTGCCCGAAAAGCAAGGAAAACTCACACAATTGCGGGCCATACTATGAAAGAAACGCGACGGTTTCGCGGTTGACATTCCGCGCACTATATAGTACAATTATAGGGAACATCTGTTCCAAAAAAAGCGAAAGGAGAGTGAGAACATGGCGGATCAATTCAAACTGGTGGCGAATTATGCTCCCACAGGTGACCAACCCGAGGCGATCGAGCAGTTGGTGGAAAGCATCGAAGCCGGCAACCGTGAACAGACACTTCTCGGCGTCACCGGTTCGGGCAAAACCTTTACCATGGCAAACGTCATCGCCCGTGTCAACCGCCCCACCCTCGTTCTCGCTCACAACAAAACCCTTGCCGCACAACTTTGCAGCGAGTTCAAGGAATTCTTCCCCGAAAATGCGGTGGAGTATTTTGTTTCCTATTACGACTACTATCAACCCGAAGCATACATTCCTTCCACCGATACGTACATTGAAAAGGATTCCGCTATCAATGAAGAGATCGACCGTCTGCGCCATTCCGCCACTTCGGCGCTGTCCGAACGGCGGGACGTCATCATCGTAGCAAGTGTATCCTGCATCTATTCGTTGGGTGATCCCGCGGATTATCGGCAAATGGTGCTGTCACTCCGTCCCGGCATGACAATGGAACGCGACGATTTGATTACCCGTCTGGTGGAACAGCAATACGAACGCAACGACATCAATTTTATCCGCGGCAAGTTCCGTGTGCGCGGCGACGTGGTGGAACTCTTCCCCTCGGGTTCGGAACAGAGCGTGATTCGTGTGGAGTTTTTCGGGGATGAGATCGACCGTCTTTCGGAAGTGCATCCCTTGACGGGCGAGTGTATTCGCCCCCTGTCCCACGCAGCGGTCTATCCCGCCTCCCACTATATCGTACCGCCCGACAAAATGGAAGGGGCGCTTCACAACATCGAAATCGAACTGGAAGATCGAGTGGCCGAGTTCACGGCGCAGGGCAAACTGCTTGAAGCGGAGCGCATTTTACAACGCACCCGTTATGATCTGGAAATGCTCAGAGAGATCGGTATTTGCAAAGGTGTGGAAAACTATTCCCGCGTGCTGGCGGGGCGTCCCGCGGGTTCCACCCCTTACACCTTGCTGGACTATTTCCCCGACGATTTCGTGCTGTTTGTGGATGAATCTCACGTAACCTTGCCGCAGGTGCGCGGCATGTTCGGCGGCGACCGCGCACGCAAGGAGAGTTTGGTGGATTTCGGGTTTCGCCTGCCCAGCGCGTTTGACAACCGCCCGTTGAATTTTGACGAATTTTACTCTCACGTGGGGCAAGCGGTGTTTGTATCTGCCACCCCGGGCGACTTTGAACGCGAACGCTCCGCCGTGTTGGCCGAACAGGTAATTCGCCCCACAGGACTGTTGGATCCTGCGGTGAGCGTGCGCCCCGTGGACGGGCAGATCGATGATCTGATGGATGAGATTCGCGGGCGTATCGAACGAAAAGAACGCACCCTTGTGACCACGCTGACCAAAAAGATGGCGGAAGATCTGTCTGCTTTTTTGGAAAACGCGGGCATTAATGTGCGGTATATGCACCACGACATTGACACGATGGAACGCATGGAGATCATCCGTGATCTGCGACTGGGTGAGTTTGACGTGTTGGTGGGCATCAACCTGTTGCGCGAAGGGCTGGATATTCCCGAAGTGTCGCTGGTGGCGATACTGGACGCGGACAAGGAAGGATTCTTGCGTTCCGAAACTTCGCTGATCCAAACCATCGGCCGCGCCGCCCGCAATGCGGGAGGCGAAGTCATCATGTATGCCGACAGCGTAACGCCTTCGATGGAACGCGCCCTGCGCGAAACCGAACGCCGCCGCGCGATCCAACAGGCATACAACGAAGCGCACGGAATCACACCGCGCACCATCGTGAAAGACGTGCGCGAGGTGCTGGATATTTCGGGCAAGGAAAAGCGAGAAACCACCGACAAGGCGTTTCGCCGCCTGAACGCGGCACAGCGGCATCAGCTGATCGATGAATTGACACGCGAAATGCGCGCCGCCGCCTCGCTGCTGGAATTTGAACGTGCCGCCGAATTGCGGGATAAGATCGAAGAACTGAAAAAGGTGAAATAAGCCATGAACGATAAACTGATTATCCGCGGTGCGCGGGTACACAACTTAAAAGAACTGGATCTTACCATCCCGCGGGACAAATTGGTGGTGTTCACGGGGTTGTCGGGATCGGGCAAATCCTCGCTCGCATTCGACACCATTTATGCGGAAGGTCAACGGCGGTATATCGAAAGTCTTTCGTCTTATGCGCGTATGTTTTTGGGACAGATGGAAAAGCCCGACGTGGATTCGGTGGAAGGGCTTTCTCCCGCCATTTCCATCGATCAAAAGACCACCTCGAAGAACCCCCGTTCCACCGTGGGCACGGTAACCGAGATCTACGATTACCTGCGTCTTTTATATGCACGCATCGGTATTCCCCATTGCCCCGTGTGCGGGCGGGAAATCCGCCAACAGACGGTGGATCAGATCGTGGACCGTTTGCTCACCCTGCCCGAAGGCACACGCATTCAACTGCTCGCACCCATTGCCCGCGGCAAGAAGGGCGAATATGTCAAGGAATTTGAATCTGCCCGCAAAGCGGGATACGTGCGCGCCCGCGTAGACGGGGAATTGAAGGAACTTTCCGAACTCACCAAACTGGAAAAGAACAAAAAACACACGGTGGAGATCGTGGTGGACCGTTTGGTGATCCGCCCCGATCTGGGACGCCGTTTGGCCGATTCCATCGAAACCGCCACCACTCTTTCGGACGGTTTGCTTTCGGTGGACGTGGTGGGCGGCGAAGAACTCACCTTTTCGCTGAATTACGCCTGTCCTGAACACGGCATCAGCGTGGACGAACTCACCCCACGGATGTTTTCGTTCAACAACCCCTTCGGCGCTTGCCCCACCTGTACGGGATTGGGTGTGAAACTGTCGATGGATGCCCGCTTGGTGGTGCGCGATCCCTCTCTTTCCATTCGGGAAGGCGCGATTCGCGCCAGCGGATGGGATTACCGCACGGGCGCAACCATCACACGGATGTATTACGACGGATTGGCGGCACATTACGGCTTTTCGCTGGATATCCCGTTTTCGGAACTGTCGGACGAAGCGGTGGACGTGCTGATGAACGGCAGCCGCGGCGAACGCATCACCATGGTGCGCACGGGCGAATACGGCACCGGCACCTATCACCACGAGTTTGAGGGAATCTTGAACAATCTCT
>JAZSHJ010000062.1:0-44586 GCA_045533175.1 Acutalibacteraceae bacterium | reverse complement strand
GATCGGCCCGCCCGGTTCGGGCAAAAGTATGTTGGCCAAGCGCTTGCCGTCCATCCTGCCCGATATGACGCGGGAAGAGCAACTGGAAACCACCAAGATCCATTCGGTGGCGGGCACGTTGCCCGGCGGCATCGGATTGCTCACCACACGGCCGTTTCGCGCACCGCACCACAACATCTCTTCGGCGGGACTTGTGGGCGGCGGCACCATTCCCCGTCCGGGTGAAGTGTCGCTGGCACATCACGGCGTGCTGTTTTTGGATGAGTTGCCCGAGTTTTCCCGTAGCGCGATGGAATGCTTGCGCCAACCGTTGGAGGATGGCAAAGTCACCATTTCGCGAGTGGCCTCTTCGCTGACCTATCCCTGTTCGTTCATGTTGGTGGCGGCGATGAATCCGTGTCCTTGCGGGTTCTTCGGACATCCCACCCGCGCATGCACCTGCACCACCACCGCCGCGCGGCAGTATCTCTCGCGCATTTCCGGCCCGTTGCTGGATCGTGTGGATCTGCACATTGACGTGCCGCCGGTGGAGTTTACTCAACTGGCACAAAAGCAAAAGGCCGAAAGTTCCGCCTTCATCCGTGAACGGGTGAACGCGGCACGGGCGCGGCAACTGGCGCGATTTGCCGCCGCAGGGGCGGAGAACCTCATTTGCAACGCCCAGATCCCAAGCAATCTGTTGAAAGCTCTTTGCCCGTTGACCGACGGCGCCACCGCGGTTCTCAGCCGCGCATTTGACCGTTTGGGACTGTCTGCCCGCGCGTATGACCGCTTGCTCAAAGTGGCGCGCACCATTGCCGATCTGGACGGCAGCGACATGGTGGATATCCCGCACATTTCCGAAGCGATCCAATACCGCAGTCTTGACCGCAAATATTGGATGAAATAAACCGAAAGGAAGTCTTTTCAATGAGTGAATGTACGCACGATTGCAGTTCCTGCAGTCAAAACTGTGCCGAACGAGATCCCCACGCCAAGCTGAACGAGTACAGCCAAATCAAAAAAGTGGTGGCGGTCAGCAGCGGCAAGGGCGGCGTGGGCAAATCCTCCGTCACCGCCTTGCTCGCCGTGATGCTGGCGCGTCGCGGTTACAAAGTGGGTGTGCTGGATGCGGATATTACCGGCCCGTCCATCCCGAAGGCGTTCGGTCTTGTCCACAAGGCCAAGGGCTCGGCCATGGGCATTTTGCCTGCCGAAACCCACATGGACATCAAGGTGATGTCTATCAACCTGTTGCTGGAAGATCAAACACAGCCGGTTGTGTGGCGCGGCCCTGTGCTTGCGGGTGCTGTCACCCAGTTCTGGACCGACGTGGTGTGGGGCGAGTTGGATGTATTGCTGATCGACATGCCGCCGGGCACCGGCGACGTGCCGCTGACGGTGTATCAGACGTTGCCCGTAGATGCCACCGTGGTGGTGTCCACCCCGCAGGCGCTGGTGCAGATGGTGGTGGACAAGGCCTACAAAATGGCAGGGCTTTTGGACATCCCCGTGCTGGGCATGGTCGCCAACATGAGTGGCGTGATCTGCCCCGATTGCGGCCGCCGCATTGACGTGTTCGGCTCGATGGAAAAATTTCGCGCTGCGGCCGCCGACATGGGGCTTGCGGTGCTAGCGGAATTGCCCATCAACGCGGATATCGCCCGCCTGTGCGACGAAGGCGAGATCGAGCGCGTGGTGTGCGAAGAAATCGACCCCGCCGTGGACGCGGTGGAAGAACTGCTGAAATAAACGCGCAATCCCCGAAACCACCATGGTTTCGGGGGTTTGTTCTTTCAAAAACTTTTCAAAACCCAAGCAAATAGCATTATATCCATTCCGTTTGCTTGTTCAAATGCAAATTTTGTTTCCATATACTAATAATAAGGAAATCATGCTATTGGCTTGGGGGATGAAAATGTGGATAAAGCAGAACTCGGTAAACGTGTAAGAGAGGCGCGAAATAGCGCCAATCTTACGCAAGAAGCGTTGGCAGAAAAGGCAACCATCGGTGTGATGTATCTCGGCGAGATCGAACGCGGCTTGAAAATGCCGAGTCTGAAGATTTTTATCAAGCTTGTGGAAGCGTTGGATATTTCCGCCGACTATCTTCTGCGCGATGAAGTCAGCTCAGGAAAAGCATTTGTATACGACGAAATCACGAAAAAGCTTGATGGCCTCACACCGAAGCAACGCAAAGGTGCCGCAGATATATTGGATGCCTACTTAAAAACGCTCTAACTCATAAAAGGAAGATGTCATGTGACATCTTCCTTTTGTATTTTTGCAATAATTTGGTTTCTTCGCCTTGTTTCGACAGCTTTTTCACCTCTCTCAGTATAAGATAGTCGTATAGCATGGAATCCACGCTATACGGCCATTAGAAAGGAGGAAAATTATGACAAATATAGGAATAACGCGTCACATCGACGATCTCGGCCGCATAACACTCCCGTCGGAAATACGAAAGACATATCAACTCCAAAAACACGATGTTGTTGAGATCGTGGGAACAGCCGAAGGCATCTTGCTTCGCATTCCCCAAATTACCATTGTACGAAACGCAAAAACCATCGACTGCAACACCGACTAAACACAACAAAATAAGCCACCTCGAAGGGTGGCTTATTTTTTGCCTTTATTCTTCCGTTTTGCTCAAGAAATGTTTCAGTTGCGGGGTTTTGGGGTTGCCGAAGATTTCGTCGGGTGTGCCCATTTCGGCGATCACACCATCCGCCATAAAGATGACGATATCCGCCACGCTGCGGGCAAACTCCATTTCGTGGGTAACCACCACCATGGTGCTGTCCGCACCCTTGAGACCGCGGATAACCCGCAACACCTCACCCGTAAGTTCGGGATCAAGTGCCGAGGTGGGTTCGTCAAAGCAGAGCACGTCGGGGTTCATACCTAACGCACCGGCCATCGCCACACGCTGTTGCTGACCGCCCGACAGTTCGCACGGATACGCATCCTTGCGATTTTCCAGCCCCACACGTTGCAACAACGCTTCGGCGCGGGCGTTGATCTCTTTCATCCGTTCCTCGCGCACGGCGCGCCGTTCGGCACGCGGCAGGGCACGCAATTCCTCTTTCAGCGCCAGCGACGGTGCCAAGGTGAGATTTTGCATCACGGTGTACTGGGGAAACAGATTGAACTGCTGAAACACCAACCCGAAATGCAACCGACGGCGGCGCATTTCCGCATCCGACGGCGTGGAGGCGGCGGCATCGATCAGCACTTCCCCGTTCACGGTGATGGTGCCGCTGTCGGGGGTGATGAGCGAATTCAGGCACCGAAGCAGGGTGGTTTTCCCGCTGCCGGACGAACCAATGATCGCAAGCACGTCCCCTTTTTCGATGGAGAAGGAGATATCCCTTAACACCGCGGTGTTATCAAACGACTTGGACAGTCCTTGTACTTCCAAAAAAGCCATATCGTCCCCTCCTTACCGCCAACGGCTGAGCCGTTTTTCGCATTGACGGAACAGCACCGTCAACAAGCCGTTGAACACGAGAAAGAACACACCCGCGTAAAACGGCGGCCACAAAATAGCCTGCTGTTTTGTGAGATTATCCGCAAACCAGATGATTTCCAACACGCTGATGGTGCGCGCAAGCGACGTATCCTTCACCAAAGTGATGATTTCGTTGCTCATGGGCGGGAGAATATTCTTCACCACCTGCAACAGCGTGACGCGAAAAAAGATGTCCCATTTGGTCATGCCAAGCACTTGACCTGCTTCGTACTGACCGACCGACACGCTTTCGATACCGCCGCGGAAAATTTCGCTGAAATAGCACGCGTAGTTGATGATAAACGCAATGACCGCCGCCAAAAAGCGATCCATGACCTTCCATTCGGCCAACCACGCGACAAACCAGTTCACGTTTTCCTGGTTGCGCGCCCACATGCCCACCATACCCGGCACGTAGAACACCACGATCAACTGCAACATCAGCGGGGTGCCGCGAATGACCCACACCACAAAACGACACAGCCAGCGCAACGGCAAAAATTTACTGCGGGAGCCGAAACTGATGATGAGGCCAAGCGGCAACGCAAATACCAGCGTGAGCGCAAACAACTCCAGCGTTTTGGAAAAGCCTTTGAGCAATTCCAACGTTACTGTCCAGAACATAGGAAAAATTCCTTTCAAATAGGGTAAATCGGCAATTCCGAACTCCGCTTTAAAAAGGCGGTTTTCCGTCCTGCCGACGTTAAAATACGCGGTAATCCCCAAGATAGGCTGAGACGGTCACCCGCCTCAGCCTATCTTTAAATTTATGGGAAAATTATTCGGCGATCGCCACGTCGTATTTCTTACCGAGCGCTTCAAGAGTGCCGTCTTCCTTGAACTTCGCGATCACGTCGTTCATCTTCGCGGTCAGCTCGCTGTCCTTCTTGAACGCGATGCCGTACTCTTCTTCCGCCAGTTTTTCCGCCACGACCAAGTTCGCATAGCTGCCGTCGCCGGTGAGCATGTTGTTCGCCATGGTCAAGTCGATGAGGCATGCTTGCGAAGCACCCGCCAACACTTCGTTGAGCGCATCGATCTGGGTGGTCACGGGGTTGTATTCGATTTCCATCTCATCGAGGATATCCGCCGCCGCACCGCCGTTTTCCACCGCGATGGTGAGCGTCTTGAGCAGATCCGCCGTGTAGGTGTCCTTCAGAACCTTGTTCACCACCACGACCTGCGCGTTCTTCGCATAGGGCTTGGTGACGTCCGCACGGGATTCGATCTCATCCGTGATGGTCATGCCGTTCCAGATGCAGTCGATCGCGCCGGATTCCAGTTCGTTGATCTTGTTGTCCCAGTTGATGATGATGAACTCCACATCGTCGTAACCGAGTTCTTTTGCCGCTTTCAGCGCAAATTCGGTATCAAAACCCGTCCAGTTGCCTTCATCATCCTTGAAGTTCATAGGTGCGTACTCGGTCATACCGATCTTCAGCACGTTCTTTTTGCCGCAACCGCCGAGCGCTGCCACACCGAGCATAAGGACCAGGACCATAATCAGAGCCAGAATACGTTTCATAACCAAAAACCTCTCTTCCAAATATTTCCCTTTCGGGCCGTGAGGACATTATAACACACCTTTTACAATAATGCAATAGCAAATTAGCACATTAGTGTACTAAAATTTCTGAAGGCGGTTGCATATCCCGCATCGGTGTGGTATACTGGGTTCACTAATAAGGAAGAGGACGAAAACATGAGTTATCCGTTTTACGCCGTATTGGCCCGTATGAAATACATTTCCCGCTGGGCGCTGATGCGCAACACCCGTCAGGAATCGGTGCACGAGCATTCGTTTGACGTGGCGGTGCTGGCCCATGCGTTGGCGGAACTGCACAATCGCCGTTTCGGCGGCACGGTGGACGTGGGGCGGTGCGTGATGCTCGCGATGTATCACGACGCACCCGAAATTTTCACGGGGGATATGCCCACCCCCGTAAAATACGACAATGCCGATATCCGCCGCGCCTATCGCGAAGTGGAGCGCCTTTCGGCCCAAAAGTTGCTGAACATGTTGCCCAACGATTTGAAAGCGGCCTATACCCCGCTGTTGACAGACGAGGAAACGGGAGAAGAAGCACGTTTGGTGAAAGCGGCGGACAAACTGTCGGCCTTGCTGAAATGCGTGGAAGAGTTGGGGCAAGGCAACCGCGAATTTGCCAGCGCCCGTCGCACGTTGGAACAAGCGGTGCGGAATATGCACCTGTCCGCCGCCGACTGTTTCCTTGAAGAGTTCCTCCCCGCCTTTGAATTGACACTCGATGAACAGGGATAACAAAAAGCACCGTTCGCCAAACATTTGGCGAACGGTGCTTTTTTACTTACGGGCCGAACAGCATGCCGCGCATGTCGCTCATTTCTTTGTAACGGGAGTTGAACCAACCCACGAGATGGCTTGTAAACAGGCTGTATTCGTCGCCGTCGTACATGCCCGATGCCAGCAGGCTCTCGAGCGAATACTCACGGTTTCCGATCGTCAACGTATCGGGGTTATAGAGAATATCCGTCCGCCGCAGAATGTCCCAACGTTCAAAGTTGTATTCACGACTCTTGGCGATCAGCTGTTGATATTCCTTGAACATATCCCGCCAATCTATGGTGTTCACTTCAAACATCGCCCATGTGCGCTTCAGCGCCGCACGGCCGTTGTCGGTGTTGAACGCCGCCTGGCACCATCTGGTGTTCAGTATACTGCCCACGCCGTTGTGCCAGTAGTCGCAGTTGCCGGACGAACGATCGAAGTCCCACACCGGACCGAAGGTGAACTTGCCGTCTGCATCCTTATACATATACACGCTGGAATGGAAGGAGGAGTCGGTGTTGTCCATCATCTCCTGCACCAGCGCCCATGCGGCAAAGGAATCAAGATCCAGCATACGGTAGATCGCATTGTGGTTGCGCGCTTGCAGCGCGGAATCCAGCATGCGTACCTGTTGGAAGATATATTCGCGCATGGCGGGTTTGTAGTTGAGATTTTCGGTGGAGGGCTTCTTCACCGTCACCCACTTGCCGAGGAACGGCACCTTAAAGAAGGTTTCGTCCGTGTCGGGATTGTAAAACACAAGGTCGGTTACTTCTTTGTCTTCCGCGTAGCTGTAATAGGTGTGTTCCCACGCCTGCCAGCCAAGCTCTTGCCATTGTTTGTGCGGATCAACAACCTTTACATCTTCCAAAATACCGCCCGCGTTCAGTTCCGCCACGTGGGCGTCAAACTCCAACAGATAACCCACTTGATCCGCTGCCAAGTTCACGAAGTTCTTGTCGGTGGGTTTTTCGATATCGGTGATATTCACGCGGTCGGGTTCGATCTCGATCTTTTCGGTGAGGTTATACGTGCCCCAATATTCGCCATCGATCCACATATCCACGGGACGCACCTGCATCACGACAGGCACACCCGCTTGTATAGCAAAATAATATCCCATCATGTTACGAAGTAAGGTCTTGTCTTCGTAGTTCGCCACCAGCGCCCAGTTCTTGGAAGCCGCCATATCGAGCAGGGCGGTCTTTTTATCCAGTTTCAAGGTATAGCTCTTCTTTTCGTCCAACTTCCAACTGGAGTTGCCGCGGCCTTTGATCGTCGCCGCAACAAGCACGGGAGTTTCTTGAGCATAGGCGCATACCGCGCTGTTGCCGCCGCCGAGATAGAAGGTGGCGTTGGTGTACTCTTCCTTTTTAATGGCGTCGGCACCGACGTAATTTTCCAGCGTAACGGCCATGGAAGGCAGACCGGTCGCCAGCGTTTGCACGTCCACCGTGACCATACGGGCGGAGCCGTCCCGGGCCGTAAGCGTCAATTCCACGGGATCGGTGAAATTCAACGCCGTCACATCCGATTGCACCACCGTATTGCCCTGTTTCACCGACGCACCGTAATAGGTAAAGGTGGGGATCAAGGCGGTCACGTCCACACCAGCGGGAAGCACCGCCGTGAGGTGATTCCCTTCGGCATGAAGCGCCACGTTAAAGGGCAGGCCTTCGTTGAGTTCGGTGGTCAACGCAAAATAGCCGAACTGTTTGGTGGAGTTTTCCACCGCAGAGGGCGCATTTTCGCGCAGGTCGTCCACATTGGCGAACGACTCACCCGCCGCTTTGCTGTTGGGCGAAATGGTGGAGGGGACGTATTCTTCATCTTCATCACTATCTCCCGCCGCCGTGCCGCCACCCGGGAAGGCGTTGATCTTTCCCACCGCATATTGCAAGATCAAGCGCGCGTCGGTGGAATCGATCTTGTTGTCAGCATCCACATCGGCGGCCGCCGTGTTCAACACCGTATCATCAATCTTGCCCACGGCGTATTGCAACACCAAGCGAGCATCGGTAGAATCAATCTTGGTGTTTGTGTCCACGTCACCAAGCGTGACGGTATCCGCCGTCACCGCGGCGGGAGCAATGCCGATTCCCGTTACCGTTGCCAACAGCAACGTAAGGGTCAATACCAAAGACAATCCTCGTTTCAAATTGTTCACTCTCTCTTTTTTGTACTCACTATGTCCGACACACATAGGGGTATTTTTAAGTATACCATATTTCCTGCTTTTACCGCAACAGGTTTTGCTTCGTTGTTTATACCAAAAAGCAATACGCCGTTTTGTGTGAATGCGACACAAACGGCACGCCATGTCACCACGTCGTGCCGTTTCGTTTCGTTTGTTATTCGCCTTTGGTAAGAGCGCGATACATGCGAATGTATTCGTTGGCGGACTTGCCCCAACTGAAATCCGTTTCCATCGCACGGCGGCGCACCGCCGCACGGTCTTCATCCGAACGGTACACGCCCAATGCGCGATGGATGGCATTGAGCATATCGCCTGCGTTGTAGGTCTTGAAAGTAAAGCCGATACCTTCCCCGTCGCCGCAATCGGAAATGGAGTCTTTCAAGCCGCCCGTTTCCCGCACCACCACCAAGTCGCCGTAACGGCAGGCCACCATTTGTGCCAAACCGCACGGTTCGCTCTTGGACGGCATCAGGAAGATGTCGCCGCCTGCGTAGAATTTGCGCGCCATATCCGGCACAAACCCTTCATAGAAGCGGAATTTATCAGGATACCGTGCCTGCATCTCACGGAAGAAGGTTTCGTATGCCCAGTCACCCGAACCCAGAATGGCTATCTGCACGGGTTCTTGCAACAGTTCATCCAAAATGTATTTTACCAGATCCAAACCCTTGTGGGACACCAAACGGGTAACCATCACGATCAGCGGAATATCCGCCATGGCGGGCAAACCCAGTTCCTTTTGCAACGCGGCTTTACACACCGCTTTGCCCGCAGGATCTTCCGCCGTGTAATTCTCGGCGATGACCTTGTCTTCTGCGGGGTTGTAGGAATCGACATCAATACCGTTCAAAATGCCCGCCAATTTCCACCCGCGCGCCCGCAAAATGGAATCCAAGCCGAAGGAGAACCACGGATCGCAGATCTCCATCGCGTAGGTCGGGCTAACGGTGGTGACTTTATCCGCCGCTTCGATGCCACCCTTCATCAGGTTCACGCACCCGTCCTGTTCCACCAACGACGTGGCATATTCGGGAATGCCGAACACATCCCCCAGAATGTCCATGCCGTATTTACCTTGATACTGGATGTTGTGGATGGTATACACCGTGCGGATGTTCTCATACCCCGGACGTCCCGCGTAAAAGAGGTTGTAGTACACAGGAACAAGACCTGTCTGCCAATCGTTGCAATGGATGATGTCGGGACGGAAATCGATGTGATCGATCAATTCCAAAACCGCCCGCGAAAAAAAGGCAAACCGTTCGGCATCGTCGTAATGTCCGTATAACCCCGCACGTTTGAAATAGTACTGGTTATCCAACAAATAATACACCACGCCGCCCGAACGTGCTTCAAACACGCCGCAATATTGGCGACGCCATGAAACGGGCACCGAAAAACTGGTGACAAACCGCATCTGTTCACGCAGTTCGGCCGAAACCGACTCATACAGCGGCATCACCACGCGACATCCCACCAAACGGGCACGGATCGCCTGCGGAAGAGATCCCGCCACATCCGCCAAACCGCCCGACGCCGCAAAGGGACGCGCCTCGCTGGTTGCGTACAATACCTTCATAGCGATCCTCCTTTATATTTTCATATCCTTCTTCACATATACGGGATAGTGCGCCACGCCTTGCAACGACGCCGCGTCGCCCACTTCTACGTTCTTGTCGCAGATGACGTAACCGAGTTTGGCATCGGCGCGGATCTCGCTGCCCTGCATGATAATGCAATCCGACAGCACAACGCCCGCACCCACCGTAACGTCACGGAACACGATGGAACGCGTGACCGAACCTTCGATCACGGCACCGTCCCCCACCAACGAATCCGACACCGAGGAATGAAGCCCGTATTGTGCGGGAGCGCAATCGCGCACCTTGGTGTAAATGCGGCGGGCAGGCAGGAACACCTGCGCACGCACCGCGGGATCCAGCAACGCCATGTTGGCTTCAAAGTAACTTGCAAGCGAATATACCGACGCAGCGTATTCTTTCATCTCATAACCGTACAGCGAGAGTTCGTTCTGCAACTGTTGCAGAATATCGCGTTCAAAATTGCTTTGATTGCGGGCATACGCCTCTTCCACCAAACGGAGCAACAACTCGCGGCGGATAACGTACAACCCGATGCCGAACGCGGTGTTTTCCGCTTCGTTTGCACCGATGCACAGATCCGACAGACGGCCGTCGGCCCCCACGGTGAGCAACAAATTGTCCTCACGGCGGGGCGGCTTGCCCACACGGTAGGCCACCGTCACGTCCGCGCCGCTTTCGATGTGGCGATCAATCAACGCCGCGTAATCAAAATTACCCACGGTGTCGCAATCCGCCATCAGCACATATTCTTCCTGCGAACGGCGCAGGAACAGTTTCATCGCCGAAAGGGGTGCCACACGGCCGCCGTACGCCGCATCCGACATGTGCATCGGGTGGAAATACAAACCGCCGTTCTTACGATCGAGATCCCACGGTTTCCCCGTGCCGAGATGATCCATCAACGATTGATAGTTGCTTTTGGTGGCCAACCCCACTTTGCCGATACCCGCATTCACCATGTTGGACAACACAAAGTCGATCAAACGGTAACGCGCGCCGAACGGCACCGAACCGAGCGAACGGTGGGTGGTCAAGCCGCCGAGGGCGGCATCGTGCTGGTTGGGAAATACCAGACCTAATACGTTTCTGTTACGCATTACCGTTCACCTCCTTTGGCGGGAACATCACTTTCTTGCATCGCTTTGGCGGGCACTTCGGCGCCCGCGCCGATGGTGATGCCCGCAGCAACCACCGCGACGCCCCACTCATCGGTATTCACGGTGTCTTCGGGACGGGCACCTACCGCGGCACCCTCTTCCACAACCGCGTTTTCGGCCAGGATCGCATACTGTACGCACGCGCCTTTTTTGACCACCGAACCCGGCATCAGAATGGAGTCACGCACCGTGGCGCCTTCCTCCACCGTAACGTCCGAAAACAGCACCGAGAAATCCACGTCGCCTTCGATCACGCCGCCTTCGGAGATCATGCTGTTTTGCACGTGGGCGTGCGGGCCGATCCAATGCGGCGGCGAACCTGCACTGCGCGCGTAAATGCGCCAGGCGGGATCGTCCAGATCCAGCGGCACGTGAGGATCCAGCAGATCCATGTTGGATTCCCACAAACTGTCGATGGTGCCGACATCCTTCCAGTACCCTTCAAAACGATAGGCAAACATTCTCTCGCCCGCCGCCAGCATGGTGGGCAACACGTTTTTGCCGAAGTCGTTGGACGAGTTCGGATCTTGCTCGTCTTCAATCAGATACTTGCGCATCTTTTCCCACGAGAACACGTAAATACCCATGGATGCCAGATTGCTCTTCGGCACGGCGGGCTTTTCATCGAACTCGTAAATCGATCCATCGGGATTGGTGTTCAGAATACCGAAACGCGACGCTTCGGACATCTCCACTTCGATCACTGCAATGGTGCAATCCGCATTGTTCTTCTTATGTTCTGCGATCATTTTGGAATAGTCCATTTTGTAGATATGATCGCCCGACAGCACCAGTACGTATTCGGGAGAATAGCGTTCGATAAAATTGATGTTCTGATAAATGGCGTTGGCCGTACCTTTGTACCAATCCGCGCCCGCGTTGCGCTGATACGGCGGCAACACGTGCACACCCGCACCGGTGCGATCGAGATCCCACGGTTCACCTGCACCGATGTAATCGTTCAACTCCAACGGTTGATACTGGGTGAGCACACCCACCGTATCAATACCGGAGTTGGTACAGTTAGACAGCGGAAAATCAATGATACGGTACTTGCCGCCGTACGGCACGGCGGGTTTGGCGATGTTGCGTGTCAATGCGTACAGACGGCTTCCCTGGCCGCCCGCCAACAGCATAGCCACGCATTCCTGCTTACGATACATGACTGGTCGCTTCCTTTCCTTAACCCGCAAGGCGACTTGTGGGTACAATAGTCCGTTTATATTGTAGCAGAGATTCCCATTTTTTTCAAGAAAAATTTCGTCAAATAGCAATTTTTTATGTATTCGTTCTCAACCTATTTGTTAAAACAGTACAAATTTAACTCCTCTTTTCCGTGAAGTATTCCATATTGCTTCTCAGCATACCACAAACACGTCATTTTTTGTGTCGGTTTTTGCATCAAAAAACAAGCCTGCGTGGCATGTACACGCAGGCTCTCTTCATCGTATTCCCTCGCCGCCGAGTCCGAAACTGATCTGCAACGCCTGGTCAATGCGGGACATCGACTGCTCGTCCAGCCGTCCCATGTGTTCCTTCAGCCGCCGTTTATCCAACGTGCGGATCTGTTCCAACAACACAATGGAATCCCGCGCCAACCCACTCCCTTCCGACCGCAGTTGAATGTGGGTGGGCAACTTGGCTTTGTCTTTTTGGCTGGTGATCGCCGCCGCGATCACGGTGGGGCTGAAGCGGTTTCCCACGTCGTTTTGCACGATAAGCACCGGGCGAATACCGCCTTGTTCCGATCCGACCACAGGACTCAGATCCGCATAATATATATCTCCTCTGTGGACTATCACACCTATCACACCTTCGTTTGAAATCGGTACTTTTATTGTAACCGATTCCTTGCGCTTTTAATCACGCTGAATCATAGAACGCGGACAAAACTCCGCACCCCATTTTATGCGCCAAAACGGGATGGTGTGTAAAACAAAACGGTCTGTCGAAACAGACCGTTTTGTTTTATCGAATCGCACGGCACTCCAAATAGAAGCGCTTATCCTCCGCGTGTCCCATGGAAAACGTCTTACGGGGAAGCGAGCCGTCCTGGCGAATGGCGGGGAACAGATCTTCCTTGCCCATACCGTCAAACAAGAAGCCGAGCACTCCTTCTTCTGCGCACAAGCGGCGCACGGTATCCTCGCCGTGGATGTAATCAATAGTAACCTCGGGATGCTCTTTCAAATACGCATCCAAGAACGCCTGCAACGAGCCGACGGGCAACTTGGAAGTGGGCGCAAGATGCAACACCCGTTCGCCAGCCGCAGTAACGCAGGTGATCATCTGCGTGTTTTCGCCCGTGCCGCACAGCACGCTGAGTTTCGCCGTCACGTCCGCCGTGTCCGCGCCGAACAGCACGCGATAGATCGGCTCAAACTGAATAGAATCGTCGTGAATGTTCACCACTTCCACCAACGCATACCGATTTTGCGGGTTGGGATCGCGCAGATAGCATTCCTTTGCGGTGGCCAGCGAATGATTGCCGTCCCCCACCGCAAACAACAGCGGATCGTCCTGCCCTGCGAGCAACGCCGCAAGCGCCGCTTGCACCTTCGCCTGCGCTTCTTTGGTGAGCAAACTGCCGCGAATGTGTCCGCCGCCCTGCATCAGATCAAAATCGTAGATCGGCTCGCCCGCAATATCCGCCGCACCCAGCACCGTGTGGGCGGCATCGTCCATCAGCAACAACACGTGCGGCAGTTCCAACGGGGCGTCGCAACGGATCGCCACGCGGGGCGGGATACGCTCCACCACCGTTTGTTCGGTGGCGCGAATGAGCGTTTTGCTGCCGGGACGGTAATCGTATTCTTCCAAGTCGATTACGCCCAGCAGGCCGCGGCGCACCCCCGCTGAGGTTTCACGCTCGATATACACCATGCTGTCGGGGTGAGCAACGAGAACCCCGTTTTTAAGATACTGCGCCATGGTGGCGTTGATCGCCGCAATGCGGGGGGCGGGATCTTCGTTCAGATAAATTTCGGGCAGGGTAATACGCAAGGCGGAGGGAGTCTCCCCCACCGTTGCTTCCACCGCGTTCCAATATGCGGGTTCAGAGGTGTATTGATCGCACGCGACCACCGACCACGTTTCAAACCCTTTTTCGGGCAGCAGAATATCCGCCGCGCCCAAACCAAAATGTTTCATTTTTCCGACTCCTTTAATAAAAACGTCTGCAATTCCTCCACCGTGTCCACCACGGCATCCGCTTCACACAATTCGGCATCATCGGCGGCATAGCCCCATGTAACCCCCACGGTGGGGATCCCGTGAACGTGCGCACCCTCGACGTCAAAGCAACGGTCGCCCACCATCCACACATCAGCGGCCGTCACGTTCAACCGCGCCATCGCTTCAGCAATAACCTCCGCCTTTTCCACACGGTGTCCATTTAACTCGCTGCCGACGATCTCGTCGAAATACTCCGCGAGCCCAAAATGCGCAAGTATCTTTTCCGAAAACACGGTGGGCTTGGAGGTCGCCACCGCAAGACGCATCCCGTGTGCACGCAAAGCGGCCAACAACTGCGGGATACCGTCGTACACCCGATTTTCAAACATACCCACATCCGAAAACCGCACGCGGTATTGGCGCAGGGCTTCGGTCGCCTGCTCGTCCGAAAGGCCGTGCTGTTGCATAAACATTTCGCGCAGCGGCGGGCCGATGTACGCACCGAGCACGGCGCGGTCGCTCTCCTCGATCCCGAAATGCGCGAGCGCATACTGTACCGAACGGGTGATGCCGTCGAACGGATCGGTGAGCGTACCGTCCAAATCAAAAAATACGACCACAAGCCGCACCTCCTTTTTGTGCCATCATCATACCACACTTTACCGCGGTTGACAAGGTGTTGGAAACAAAATTCTCTTGCCAAAACAGGGGGGGCGGGTGTATGATAGGGAATAAAGGAGTGATTACCGTGATCTACACATCTATGGAGCAACTGATCGGCCGCACACCGCTGTTGCAATTAACACATATTGAAAAACAGGAAAACCTCGTCGCGCGACTGGTGGCGAAACTCGAATCTTTCAACCCTGCGGGTTCGGCAAAAGACCGTGTGGCACTTTCCATGTTGGATGCCGCCGCGGCGGCAGGTAAACTCACTCCCGATGCGGTGGTGGTGGGACCCACTTCGGGCAACACGGGCATCGGGCTGGCGGCGGTGGCGGCGGCGCGCGGTATTCGCGCCATCATCGTAATGCCGGATTCCATGTCGGTGGAACGGCAAATGCTGATGACTGCTTACGGCGCAGAATTGGTGTTGACCGACGGTGCACGCGGCATGGCGGGCGCGATTGAAAAAGCGGAAGAATTGGTGGCCGCTATTCCGAATGCATTTATGGCGGGGCAGTTTGAAAATCCCGCCAATCCCGCGGCACACCGCACCGCCACGGGGCCCGAAATTTGGGCAGACACCGACGGCGCGGTGGATGTCTTCGTGGCGGGTGTCGGCACGGGCGGCACCGTGACGGGGGTGGGGGAATACTTGAAGTCTCAAAACCCCGCGGTACATGTGGTGGGGGTGGAACCCGCCTCTTCAGCGGTGCTTTCGGGCGGCCCTGCCGGCAAGCACGGTTTGCAAGGCATCGGCGCAGGGTTCGTGCCGGCGGTGCTGAACACCGCCGTGACAGACGAGATCATTCCCGTAACCGAGGAAGAAGCCTACCCCGCCGGGCGGCTGTTGGCGCGTCGCGAAGGGGTGCTGGCGGGCATTTCCTCGGGGGCGGCACTTTCGGCGGCCATCACGGTGGCCAAACGCCCCGAAAATGCGGGCAAGACGGTGGTGGTGCTGTTGCCCGACACAGGCGACCGCTACCTTTCCACCCCGCTGTTTCAAGAATAAAGCGCAAAATTAAGAGGATGAACGGGAGTACCGTTCATCCTCTTTTTTCGTGATCGTAAAGTATATGCTTACATTACAGAATCGACGCCAAAACGATACCCAACACAAAGGTGCCGATGCCCACCACCGTGGGGAGCCAGATGCCCAATTTGAATTCGGGAGTCCAATTCAATTTTTTGCAGTTGGCAGAGAATTGGATGCAATAGGCGATGTAACGGATGGGGGTGACTACAACGCCGATAAAAATGGTCAAAAGCAGTTGAATCACCATTAAACCGAGTTTGCCGCCCAAATCCACATCGTAGGTTTTGTGTCCATCACGGTAGGTAGTAACGATCTGATAATCATAATTGAATATGTTTTTGAAGCCGTGCCGTCTTACCGAGATAACCGACGGAACGGAAATGACCAGCGCGCCCACCACCGCCAACAGCGGGGTGATCTTCAAACCGACGGTGATCAAAAGCCAGCCGATACAGCAGAAGATGATAATCTTCCAGATCTCCTTCAACCCATGGCTCATTTTGTCCAAAGCGGCATTTTCCACTTCGTTCAGCGCTTGCTCTTGCATTTGTTCGCTCATAGTACTCTCTCCTTTTCAGTTAAAAGATAATTGCCATTTTTCACTCAACACATCGTTTACGATCACGTTTTCTGCTTCATATTCATCAATTTCATCACCGTAGCGGTCATGGAATTGGCGGTTCAATGCGGCCATCTGCTCGCAGGAATACTCTGCGATCGCCGTTTGCAACTCTGCCGCCTGCGCTGCCATGCGACGCACCGACGCCGCGAGTGACGACATCGTGACATTTCGCTTGATCTTGCGCACAATGAACAGCACAAACAGGGCCGCAAACAGTACGATCAGCGCAATGGCAATTTTCACCGCGAGCGTGGGTTTCAGCACCTCCAAGAACATCAACCCGACGGTACCGAACACGCTGAGCGCACCGCCTACAAAAATGGTGATCACGATCGCCGCTTTTGTCGACAGGAAGAGTTTCAACAACGCGATCAACGCCGCCGCACAAAGCACGAACACGATGCCGAACATGATCAACACATCCGTCAACACCGCGTCGCCCACCAGTTCTTCCACGCTCGGTGTATCGACATCGGTAACTTCGGCATCCGCTTCTAAGTCGTCGGGTTCGGGCGACACGTCGTCGAAATCGCCTCTTTTTGTGGTGGTCGCTTTGGTCTTCGCGGTGGTTTCGGTGGTCGTCGCAATCCCCTCTACGGTATCCCCCTCTTGCAAAGAGTCACCCCTCACCGCCGCCAACTGCTCCTCGGTCAAACCGGCGGTGACATCGCCGCCCGATGCCATCAAATCCGAAAGAGTCACGCCCGATGCACGCATCTCATCGATCACACGCACACCCGTTAACTCTTCGTACTTGTCGTTCACGGTGTTGAGCAACGTACCGCACCGCATGGATGCCACCAACAACAGCACCGACACGATGAGTGCGATCACGGCGAAGCCGATGCCCGAACTCTTCATACGCAGGTCGTATTCCGTGCGGGAGATGTTGATGCGCTTTGTATCAATATCATAGTATTCGTCGTACAGTACATCCGCTTTTTCATCAAACGCGATGCGTTCGCCTTTGAGATTCTTGCTGTGGTGGTATTTGAGTTCCTCCACCTTGGTGCGGTATTCGTTTGTGTGCCGCGTTTTGGAGTCCGCTCGATCAAAGGCGTCCTGACACTTTTTCGCCGTTGTTTCAAACCGCATCTTTTCTTCGGCAGCAGCACTTTCCACCGCCAGTTTGTAAAGCGCATATTCCTTGATCGGAATGGCTTTCGCAGCAAGCGCACTATCGCTTGCCACGTCTTCGGAAATCAGCAGTTTGCCCCACAACGCAAGGGCGGTATCCGCCTTCTTTTCCAGCGCCTTTTGGAAGTATTCGCCGGCTTTGGCAAGCGCTCCCAACTCCAACTGCTGGAAACCCAAGTTGCAAAGGTTCGCCGCTTCGGCGGCCAGCATATCGTCCGCATCAAAACTGCCACCCGTCTTTTTCTCGGCGCTCACACGCAAGTCACCGATCAAACCGTCGATGTTACTGCACAGTTTTTCCTTGGCACCCAGTTGTGCCAGATCCACCGCTTGGTAGGCGGCGAGTGCCGTAGGCAGCTCTTCGGGGCGCATGGTTTTTAGCGCAGTCACAATGTATTTTGATTTATTCTTCTGCCGTGCCGCCGCAATCATGCGGATGTAACGGCTCCACTCGTTTTTCACCCACGTGGCGTTTACGTATTCGGGGCGCGTTCCCACAAGCACCATCACCGTTGCACTCGAAAGCGCGGCATAGATGATCGGCTCGTATTCCTGACCGGCTTTGTCCTTCAAGGTGATGTTGGAGAAGAACACCTTCAACCCCAAGTTTTTGGTGAGGTAATAGTAGATCTCCTGTGCCAGCAGGCTGTCCTCGGTGGGACGACCGTGTTCGTCCGTCGCTTTGAAACTGATGAACACGTCGTATGGTTCTTCTTTGGACGCAATGAGTTTGATCTTCTTTTGGTATTCGTCGATGGTCTGCGCTTCGGTCATGTAGTATTCCGCCATGCCGCGGGCAGCCTTCATCACCGCCATTTTGTAATCCGCATCGTCCATGATGGAATCTTCAATGGTGCGGTGGCAGGTTGGCAGGAATTTGCCGTCGTTGTCCTTTACGTATTCGATACCGTAACGGCACAGCACCCGTCCCCAATACGCTTCCGCTTCATCGGGGGTCAAGCGAATGATCTCCTCATAGAGTTCCGCTGCATCGTCGAACGACTTGGTTTCAAACCGCAGATTGTTTGCACGTTCCAGCAGTTCGGCGTTATCCTTTGGCTTCGATGTTTTGTGCTTACAGGAACGGCATTGCAACAGTTCCCCCACTTCTAAAAATTCGGTATCGCCGCAAATTTTACACTTGATCGTTTTGGCCATGTGTAGTCACCCACTCATTTCCTCTTTCTTTCATTTATACCAATTGGTCGATCTTGGCTTTCAACCACTCGTAAGCGGTGGCATACTCCGCACCGCCCAGATCCTCGAGCTTGTTCAGATAGACCTTGGCTTTCACAGGATCGACCTTAGTGTTCCAACCGAACAGATATACGCCGCAAAGGAAGATCAGGTTGTACTCGTCATCTTGGTCCTGTTCCGCCATGCGCTTCGCCTTAGTAAACGCTTGCGGCCACAGCGCAAACAGTTCCTCAAGCATTGCCTTGGCTCTGTAGGGATCCTTTTCTTCGGCTTCTTCCAGCATCTCGCACGCCGCGCAGGTAACGTTGCTTGCCACGGTATCCATATCCTGCGGCAACTTGTTGTAATACTGCAACAGGATCATAAAGATCGTTTTTGAGGATTCCGGCACCGTATCGTCCCCGTTAATTTTAAAGCAGGAACCGTGGCGATAATATGCTTCTGCTCGCTCAAGTTTTTCGTTGGTGGGGTTTTTATCAAACAGATCCTCCAAACACTCTCCGAAGGTGACGCCCTCAATCAGTTTGGCATTTTGTTTACCGCCCAAGATTTTAGAAAACAGACCCATAACCATTCTCTCCTTTATTCGGCGTTATCTCCAGCGGAACTCCGCCACACCTCTGTTCAAATTTTTACATACATCCTCGTATATCACCCACGCCTCGCGCAGGGTAACGTTTTGCACCAGGCAATAGGGAATACGTTTGTAATCAAACGTGGTGGCAAGACCTGCGGCCGCCTCCTTTGCCGCGCGCTTATCGACGTCGTAATTCTTGTGCAAAAACTTGACGATATCGCCGTTCAAAAGGGTACATTTCGTGATGTACACCGCCACGCGCAGATTGTCGTTGGGTTGTTCGTATACATAGTCACGGATAATGTCGTCAAGCGGCTCAGCATGGATGAAGGCGCGACACCCTTCCCTGGCGTTGATCGCCGTCAACAGTTCCCGTGCCGTGGCCAACGGTATGTCGTGACCGATGTAACACGGCTCCTGATGTGTGATGCTTCGCGCTTCTTCCGAACTGATCCCGAGCTTTTCCATCAAAATGCCCGGGAAGTTGTAACCTGCAAGGCCCCACGTGTGCACATACACACTGACCGTTTCCTTTTTGAGATACTTATAACGGCCGAACATATCCGCCCCTTCCACCTCGCCGTCGTGCGGATCGGGAATGATATTCGCGATGTATTTCATCATATACTCGTCCAAGGCTTCCTCGGTGTTGAACACGGTGCGCCCCACACGGCTCACCAAGATCTCGGATTTCTGCTCGCTGACAAAGGTCTCTTCCTCGGTCAGCATGCGCTCTTTGGCATACACCAACTTACTGCTGTCCGGCAACACGCGCATATAGTGATAAGGACTGCCGTGACAAATGTTATACAGCGTTTGGCAACGTTCAGCAATGCGCTCATACCGTTGCGCTTCGTGCGGTTCTGCCCGCTCGATCGCCCGTTTGTAGAAAATGTCGTCCTTGACAGGATAGGCGATCTCGGCCATCGCCTCGTCGCTGACGGCCCCCATATACAAGCGCAACCACGTCCAGTAATACTTCGCGGCGATATCACCGCCGGTCAGTTTGATGGCGTAAATGATGTTGGTCGCCACGTTTTTCTGTTCTTCGGGATCGTCGCTGTTCATCATCTCGTCCACGTATTCCAGCGCTTCTTCGGCCTCAACAAGAACGGACTGTTGAATTTTCTCTTTCACCGCCAGATAACGTGCCTTTTCGTCGGCGTTTGCATACCGCATGGCATCGTCGAATATCTCGCTGTTATACGCGGCGTAGGTCAACTCGCCCATTTCTTCGTCGTTACGCACTTCCAGGCACGCTTGCAACATGCCCCAATGGGCAAGGCTCATCTCCGGTTGCAGTTCATACGCGTGGGTGAACAGCACGTCCGCTTCCTCAAACTCGCCGTTTGAAAGTGCGGCAAACCCGCGATCGCAATACTGCGCCGCCTCACGCGCAAAGCTGGCATCTACCAGGCTGTCCACCCGTTCAAACCGCGTTTTCTCCTCGGCGGTGGCATATTGCATCGCCATTTGGTAACGCAGGTCATCTTTGATGTTCAGGCGTTTATCCGCCAACTCTTCGTCGCTGCATACGTCGCACGCGACCAACAGCATACCCCAATGCGGCAAGGCGGCATCCGATTTCTTTTCCATCGCTTTTTGGAAATACTCGTCTGCCTTGGCGAAATCGCGCACCGCCAGTTGCTGGAAGCCCAGTTTGCACAGGTTCGCCGCTTCGGCGGCAAGCATATCGTCCGCGGCAAAGCCGCCTGCCGCGGTGGCTTTGTTGGACTGCACACGCAGATCACCGATCAGGCTGTCGATGTTACTGCACAGCTTCTCCTTCGCACCCAGTTCGGCGAGGTTGACCGCTTGATACGCGGCAAGTGCCGACGGCAACTCTTCGGGACGCATATCTTTCAGCGCTGTCACAATGTATTTCGACTTGTTTTGCGCCCGCGCCGTCGTAATCATCTTGACGTAACGACTCCACTCGTTCTTCACCCACGTGGCGTTTACGTATTCGGGGTGCGTTCCCACAAGCACCATCACCGTCGCGCTGGACAGCGCGGCATAGATGATCGGCTCGTATTCCTGCCCCGCTTTGTCCTTCAACGTGATATTGGAGAAGAACACCTTCAACCCCAAGTTCTTGGTGAGGTAGTAAAACAACTCCTGTGCAAGCAGACTATCCTCGGTGGGCCTGCCGTGCTCATCGGTCGCTTTGAAGCTGATGAACACGTCATACGGCTCTTCCTTTGAGGCGATGAGCTTGATCTTTTTCTGATACTCATCGATCGTCTGCGCTTCGGTCATGTAATATTCCGCCATACCGCGCTGAGCTTTCATCACCGCCATTTTGTAATCCGCATCATCCGTGATGGAATCTTCAACGGTGCGGTGACAGGTGGGCAGGAATTTGCCGTCGCTGTCCTTCACGTATTCAATACCGTAACGGCACAGCACTCGTCCCCAATATGCTTCCGCTTCATCGGGGGTCAGGCGAATAATCTCTTCATACAACCCCGCCGCATCGTCGAAAGCTTTGGTCTCAAACCGCAGGTTGTTTGCACGTTCCAGCAGTTCGGCGTTGTCCTTCGGTTTTGGCGTTTTGTGCTTGCAGGAACGGCATTGCAACAGTTCCCCCACTTCCGAAAATTCGGTATCGCCGCAAATTTTACATTTCATCGGTTTTGCCATGGCCGTATCCTCTTATTTCATCCGTTTTGCGATGTCGTTGCGTTTTAGCAAACCACGCCGCATGGTGGCCATCGTGTTTGCTGCCGCTTCGTAATCTTGCGCCAACAGTTGACTTTCCAGTTGCGGTACCATCTGCGACAGCACGTTTTCCACGTTTTGCAGTTCCTCACCCGCTGCAGGCTTGCTGTATTGGAATTCCTCCGCCAGCAATTCCAGTTGCGACTTGGTGGCACGATCGGCACAACTTGTCGCCGCCACGTTCAAACGGGCGCTCACGTCGCGAATAAACGCTTGCTTATCCGCCACTTTTTGAATCACGTTTTCAGCATTGTTTCGATAAATCATCGCCACAATGAAATACACCGTGAACACGGCGAAGATCGCCAGTTGGATCAAAAACAACCAACGGAAAGAGAGCAGACCAAGGAACATATGCAACACGGACAGTACACCTGCCGCCGCGAAATACGCCGCCCCGATGTAATAAATGGGTGCGTTGAAAAACACGTCACGGATGGTGGTCTTGCGGTTGGCAAAGATCAACAGCAACGCCACCGCTACTGCCGCGGAAAAGGTGAAAAAACCGAATCCCGTCAAAAACTCTTCGGATGCTTCGGTGATAATGCCGACGATCACGCTTACAAACAGGTATACACAGCCTACCAAGGCGAGAAGCAACGTGGAAACACTTGTCTTTTTCATAGCCAATTCACTCCTTATTCGCATTTTGTGCCGCATTCGGGACAGAATTTGCCGTTTTCAAAGACGTTGCCGCAAGTCGGGCAAGTCTTTTTTGCAGGAAGCAAACTGCCGCCGCATTCGGGGCAGAACTTGCCACCCGCGACCGTTGCGCCGCAATGCGGGCAGACGGACGCTTGCTTGACTTCTACCTTTGTACCGCATTCAAGACAGAATTTTGCACCGGGAGTCAGCGCCGCACCGCAACTCTTGCACGTTTCGGTCGGAGCCGCGGCAGGCTGTTGCGGGGCACTCGTCATCCCGCTGAAATTGTCAGCCATACCCGACAAGCCTTCCTTCACCATGCCACCCACGGCACCCATTGCACCAAGCCCCACACCCATTTGCATAAAGCCACCTGCCATACCGCCCGCCATACTGCTGTCGTTGGCGGCGGCTGTACCCAACACGTCGAACTGACGCTCTTGCTGATAGGTGTAACCCTGCGCCGCACGAAACGCCGCCTCACCCTGGCCCGCAATGCCCTTTTCCTGTGCGGCGATCTGTGCTTCCAAAATACGCGCTTTCGCACCGCCGCCTTGCAGTTTTTGCAGATCCAACAGCTGTTGGTAATTCGCGTTATCCTCATCCACGTGGATACGTTCAATGATGAACTGGGTGATCTTCAAACCGTATTCGGCAAAGATATCCTCCACTTCGGGTCTCACGGCATTCATGATCTGCGTTCTGTACCGCGGGGCATCGATGATCGAACCTGCCTGATCGTAGATCGCATTGATGAGTGCGTTATCTACCGCACTGGTAACGAGTTCTAAAAAGCGGTCTTCCAGTTCGTCACGGTTGAAACCCCATTCGGTGCCGTTGATCTTTTCAATCAACTTGCGGGCGTTTTCTACCCGCAGGTTATACATACCGCGTGCCCCTATGGGGAACACAAAGCCTTCTTCACGATAGGTGATATCCCCCACACCCCAACGCAGTTGGGCGATCTCCACCTTGTTGACGTAGTAGAGTTCCGCTTGGAACGGCGTTTTAGTACCTTGAATTTTTTGAATGATGCGTTTAATAAAGGGGACTTCACACGTTTCAAGCACATGCAAACCCGCACCGAGTTCGTCCGATGCTTCACCGTTCAAATAAAACACCGCGCCCTGCGATTCGTTGACAATGACAACCGAACCGGTATTGAAATCTTGAATCGGACTTTTCCAAACAAGATCTTCATTATTCCCTCCGAAACGAATTTCCTCTCTGACTTGTGCCATGATGAACCCTCCGTTTATCTGTTTTTGCGCAGGAAACATAATCGGCATTATGTTGTACGGTTATGTTTCCGCTTAGATACATGTATATCCTCGCATATTATTGTAGCACAGATTCTTATGTATTACAATACTTTTTTATGAGTAAATACAATATGCGACATAAAACAGCACGCAAAGAAAGCCTTTTCACATGTAAAAAGCGAAAAGGCTTGTTATTTGTGCGCCTCTGACAAAGAAACGTTTTCGTTTTTTCGGTGAAGGTTTCTTTTTTGATTTGATTTACAACATAATGCCGATTATGTCGTCACTCTTTGCGGGTGACGGCTTTTTTTATATTATAAGACGCATGTTTTCCATCCGTTTTCGGTGCTCATTGCCGCTGGATATCACATAAATGCGGGTGGTGTTGATGCTGCTGTGACCGAGAACATCCGCCAATTTCACGATATCTTTTTCGATACCGTAAAAGATGCGGGCAAACAAGTGCCGCAGATTGTGCGGAAACACTTTTTGTGGATCCACTCCCGCTTCGTCACACAGCCGTTTCATCTCCCGCCACACATTGGTGCGATTCATCGGGCGACCGCTGCGAGTCACAAAGATCGCCCCCGTGCGGATCCCGTGTTCTGCGGCATACCGCAACAAGCGGTTTTGCAATTCCCGCACAATGAATACCGTCCGCGTTTTGCCTTTCAGCGACACCGTGGCTTCTCCGTGCTGTGCCGCCTCCAACGTGATGAACGGCAATTCACTCACACGTATACCGGTGGCACATATCGTTTGAATTAACAATTCCAACCGTTCGTTGTGTTGTCGCTTGGCGGTGTTCACCAAACGAGTATAGTCCTCACGGGTCAATTCCTTTTCCGCGGGACAATACACAGGGCGCTGGAATTTGATGAATTTCACTTTACAATCCGTCCAACCGAGAAAGGTAAACAGACTGTTGAGCGACGCTATCATGGAGTTGACACTTGGCACGGCATAGTTTGCAGCCCTCTGTTGTTTGTAGGCGATCACCGTTTCTTTGGTGACGGTAACGCCGTTCACAAACGCCGCAAACATCCTCACGTCACGCAGATATTTTTCAATGGTATTTCGGCTTTTTTCATCCCGTTCAAGATGGGCAGCAAACGTCGCGATGACCTGTTCGGTTAACCGTTTGTCCTTCATACCGTTTCCTCCTTCCGCTTTCATTGTGGACTAAATTTTAAAAAAAGTAAAGGGGGCGATATATCGCCCCCTTTACTCAGATGTTTTACAAGTACATGCGCAGATCGTCCATCAACTTTTGTTCTTCGGTGATGAGCGAGGCGGCGAGATCTTCGGTGTCGCCGTCCGCCGCTTTTAAGCGGTTGATATCTTCACTCAAGGTCTGAATCCCCATATTGCACCCGTTGATGGTGCGTTTGGCAATCTGGTGGTCACGCTTGTTTGCATCCATCATCATGCGCATTTCGGTGGTGAGCCACACGCTGGCCCGTGCCATGACGTTGGGATTTTCCGCTTCCACCCCGTGGTGACGCAGTTTTTCCCCCACTTCTTTGCTGATGGTGCGATGGCGTTGCAACGTATCCTCCAAACAGGCACGCATCTTATCGCTTTCCACGTGATCCATCACCTGTTCAAACGAGTTGATGGCGGTGATGGTGCCGCGATGGCAACTTTGCAACAACTCTACGGTATCGTTCCGATCGTTCATGTTACTCTCCCCTTTCGGGGGTAGTATGCCCGTTTTATTTTGCCACATACACTCGCGCCGCCAACACCGTGATGTCGTCTTCATGCCCGCCTTTGACCTGTTGTAAGCGGCGTGCCACGGTGGCGACTTGTTCCGCCAAATTTTGCATACTGCCCGTTTCGGTATCAAAATCTTTGAGCACGTCCTCCACGGCGGCAGTACTTTCACTCACCGCGCCGTCGCTGAACATCAACAGCACGTCTCCACTCACCAAGTGATCTTCGCTGCGGGCGAAATTTACTTCCCGCAGAATACCAAGCGGCAGAGAACTCGGCTCGATGCGGTGGATGCGACCGCCGCTGAGCAGAAGGGATGCCGTCGCCCCCGCTTTAAGCCATTCGGTGCGTCCCGTAAACGGATCAATGGTGGTAACATCCAAGGTGGCCAAACTTTCGCTGCCGCCTTTCACCATCAACGCGGCATTGACCATGCGCAATACGCTGTCCGCACCGAATCCCGCTTGCAACAAGCGGGCGGTGAGTCCGGCCGCCATCGCACCGTCCACCGCGGCACGGCCGCCGCACCCCATGCCATCGGACAGTACCATCACGGTGCGCCCCTGTGCATCGCAAAACACCTCGGCGGCATCGCCGCACAGGCGTTCACCCGACGTGGTGAGTTGGGCTTGTCCCACCGCCACTTTATAACGCGGACGTTCCCTCAGCACCACGCGGGCGGTAGTGCCCATACGGGTGATCTGCGGTGGAGAAAACACACGGCCGCACGCCTCGTTCATTTGCCCGCGCCACGCGGTTTCATCCATGGAAAATGCGGTATCCGATAACAGCATGTCCACCGTCATGCGTTGTCCCGCCCCCACCGTGCAAAGCACTTCCGCAAGCGGCAGAGAATGGCGTTCGCACACTTCCCGCACACGGGCGGCCGCTGTTTCGTCCACCGTCACCGCATCCGAAAACACCGCCGACAGTTCTCCCAGCATCGAGGCCATAGCGTAAAACTGATCCCCCGCCACAGCGCGGATCTCGGACAAACGGCGAAACGCATTTTCCCGCATTACGAAACGGCCGTAGCCGTCGTTGATGCGTTCGGTGATCGCCCCCGCTTGCGGGCAATCCCGCAAACGTCCCGTGAGGTCTTCACGCTCGATCTTTCCTTCCTCGCGCAATACCGCAGCCATGGCATTGAAAGCCGCCATCGTATCGGAGAAGCCGCTGTCCCAGCAGTAGGAATGCCGCGCACAACGGCGGCACAGATCTTCCGACACTTCACGGCAAAGCGTGCCGATATCGGGAGCGCTGATTGCCGCCATACGGCGGGAAACGGTGTCTACCGTGCCCGCCACTTCATCCATCGCACGGGCGGCATAATCCAACCGCCACACCACCGAACGGCGCAATCCTTCCACGGCGGGCATTTCCTGCCCGCGCAAGAAAAAACCGTTGATACGGCGATCCCACGCGGTGGGAAGCAACAAAAACACCGCGCAACCGCCTGCTGCTTCATATACCACACGTGCCACCGTGTCACCGTCGCCTCCCGCGGCCGCCACCGTCAGCGACGAAAGCAGAAACACACCCGCCGCCGCAAAACGATTGATGCGCGCTGTTACACCGGCCGCCAATCCGCCGAACACCATGGCCATGGCAGAGGCACCCGTTTCGGGGGACGTGAGCCACAGGGCGGTGCCAAGCACCACCCCCGCAATGCCGCCGCCTGCCTCTTTGCCGCTTCGCGCAAACAGCAACACCGCGGCCGCCGAAAGCACACGTCCCAGCGACACGCCTCCCGGTGCCACACCGACCAACGCCATCAGCGCGACTGCCGCCACCGTAACCGCCGCCGCTTGTTCGGAAAGAGTCAGCGCGCGATCCCCCCGTTTTGCAGGAGGCAGCAAGCGTTCGGCCGCGGCATACACCGTGGCAAATCCGCCCGCAAGCAGCCCTTCACAAACCAACGTTATCGCGGTGTACAGCGTCATGCCGCCCACGATCTGCACCGCCACACCCGCGGTCACGGCGGCAACAAACCCCGCGGCAGGCGGCAACAAGCGATCCGCCCACACACCGCGAACACCGCCGAACGACCAACGAATCCCCGCCGCCACCGTAACCGCCGCCAGATAGCGGAACAAAAACAGGGTATTCCCCTGCAACACATATCCAAGCGATACGGCCACCACCGTGAGTAACGCCCCGCCGCCGCTTGCCGCCGCGGCCATCCCCACACCGAACGGCGACAACCCGCCGAACACACTCACACGCGGCAACAATAATCCGAGTGCCACACGAAACACCGCCGCCGCCATTCCCCGCACCGTGGCGGCATCTCCCATCCGCATCGCCATTGCTTTTTCTTTCACGATTCCACGTCCCTTGTGCTTTTTTCCTCATTATACGGTGACGGCTATGCCGTTTTTGTCGTAAGCGGGCGGGGTGAATAAATTTTGTTCTGTCCCGTCGCCGCCCTGCATACAATGGAGAACAACAACGGGAAATTTCTGCGAAAGGGATGGAGAAAACCATGACACATTTTCCGCCGGAAGGCTGTTTGTTTGCCACCGCCCGCAACACCGCCGCACTTCAGAGTACGGCATCCCTGCGCGAAGCGATGGCACAAGGCACGATATTGGAAGCACGCGTGTTGCGGTGCGACGCAGCGCACAATCTGTTTGTGGAGTTGCCCACGGGGGAAGGGATCATCCCCTATGTTGAAGGCGCGTTGGGCATTGCGGAAGGGACTACCCGCGACATTGCTCTGATCTCCCGCGTGAGCAAGCCTGTTTGCTTCACGGTGGAAGGGGTAGAGGAACAAAACGGACGGGTGCACGCCCTGCTTTCCCGCCGCGCGGCGCAAGAACGGTGTCGGCGAGAATACCTCGATCACCTCACTCCCGGCGACATCGTCCCCGCACGGGTGACACGGCTGGAATCCTTCGGCGCGTTTTGCGATATCGGATGCGGCCTGCCCGCTTTGATGCCCATTGCGGGCATTTCGGTAAGCCGTATTCCTCACCCCTGTGACCGCTTTGCGGTGGGAGATGCCATTTACGGGGTGGTCACCTCAACCGAAGCGGGGCGCATCTGCCTTTCACAACGCGAATTGCTGGGCACGTGGGAAGAAAACGCCGCCCTGTTTTCGGCAGGCGAAACGGTGGCGGGTGTGGTGCGATCGGTGGAATCGTACGGCATTTTTGTGGAACTCACCCCCAACTTGGCGGGACTGGCGGAATGGCGGGAAGGAGTACAATCGGGACAACGCGCGGGGGTATACATAAAAAGCATCCTCCCCGCCCGCATGAAACTGAAGCTGGTGATTATCGACACACAAGACACCCTGCCCGCACCGCCCCCACCGCTGAAGTATTTCCTTACCGCAGGACATATCACCCATTGGCGCTACTCCCCCGCCGATTGCGAAAAGCGGGTAGAAACGATATTTGAATAATACGTCACACGCCGCGTTGTTAGGATTGACAACGCGGCGTGATGTGATATAATGAGGAAAAAGCAAAGGGGTGCTTGTGTTTATGAGAACCGTTATGTCCACTTTTGTGTTCGGAAACGACTGCCCGCACGATGAGGCCGTTCGCCGTTTGGCCGCCGCAGGATTCGATGGAATCGACTTGGGGATCGGCAACCGCCACCCGTTGATGGAAGCGGGATGGGAAAGTTATGCCCGGCTGTTGCGTGACACCGCCGCCGAGGTGGGAGTCGCCTGCACCCATTCGCACATGCCCGACATCCACGTGCTGTCCCCCGAAACCTTTGCCGCGGCCTTCCGCGGATTGGCCGCCGCGGGGGTGGGGTGCACCGTCATCCATCCCATTTGGATGCGGGATGAAAAGGTGATTCACGATGAGGATGAGTTTTTCAGCCTGAATGTACCGCTGTACAAGAATCTGTTAAGCGCAGCGGAAACGTACGGCATCAAAATCCTGTGCGAAAATCTTTGCTGGGGCCCGTCGATGGATCCCGTGGCAATTTCCAAAATGGTGGAGGAGATCCATTCCCCCTGCTTTGACTGGTGCTTTGACGTGGGACACGCCAACATCTTCGGCATCACCGCGGCCGATTTGAAGGGGCTTCACACCCCGTTCTCCCTGCACGTCCACGACAACGTGGGCGGCAAAGAGGGCGACCGTGAGCGCCGCCATGCCAGCATGGATACCGACTTGCACCTCTTCCCCTTCGACGGTGCGATCGATTGGGCGGCGTTTGCCAAAGCGCTGGGCGACATCGGTTACAAAGGCGATCTCGTCATGGAAGCGGGCAACTCCACCACCGCCACGGGTACGACGGATGAACGGATGAAAGAATTGTTCCTCCGCGCCACCCGCATCCGCGAAATGATGTAACAAAACGAAAACCGAGCCTTGTGACGTGTCACAAGGCTCGGTTTTTATTATTCCAGCGGTTCCACCGTAAGGGCGGTGACGGGCGTTTCGCCATCGCACCACATCAGTTCCACCGTGTTGGTGCGTCCCGCTTTCAGCGGCAGGGTGAAACGTGCCGTTTCGCCGGGAAGCAGGTTGATATACGACCAGTCGGTGGCGTTGACTATGAGCCGCACTCGTGTGTGAGCGCACACTTCGTGAGTGATGTGCAAGGCGGCACGCCCGCCGAAGCCTTCCACTTTGGAATACCGCAAGCCGCCTTCCACCGTCAGCGGGGCGGCATACGTCGCGGTGCGGGGATCACACGCGGGCGGTGTGCCCACCGCGGTGCAAGGGGTATCGGTCTGTTCGACCAAACGAATGTCCCCGTTTTCTTCAAAAAACAACTCATCCACACACACCGAACGCAGGTTGCCGCGCCCCGAAACGGAACAGTTGTGATAAAACGCGTACCAATGCCCTTTATATTCCACCACCGAACCGTGGGAGGTGTCGCACCCCGTGGGAGCGAGATAAATGCCCTTGTAATCCCACGGGCCGAAGGGGTTGTCCGACACGGCATAGCACAGGCGGTTGTTGCCTTCCAGATTGTCGGAATAGGTCATGTAATACACGCCGTCCCGCTTGAACACCCACGCCGCTTCGTGGAAATCATGCAGGCCGACCATTTCATGCACGTCGCCGTCCACCGTTTGCATATCCTCTTTCAATTTACAACCGCGGGGCAGACCACCACCGCCGTAATAGAAATACGTCGTGCCGTCATCGTCAATAAACACGCAAGGATCGATCATGCACCACCCGCCGATGGCGTTGCCGTTGCCGTCGGTCACGTAGCCGATATCGCGAAACCCTTTGTGCGGGTGATCGCTCACCGCCACACCGAACACCCAACTGTCGTTCCAACGGCTGTCGGTGGGATGCGGATAATAAAAATAGTACTTTCCGTTTTTGAACCCGCAGTCGGGCGCCCACATAAACCCGCCTTCCGGACGTCCCCACGGCACGTCGTCCGAACGCAGGATTTCCCCTTCATCGCGGAAATTCACCATGTCTTCGGTGGAAAACACGTGATAGCGATCCATGCGGTCACATCCCGCAGGTGGATCCATATCGTGAGAGGCATAGATGTATAACACTCCATCCTGCCCCACCACCGCCGACGGATCGGCGGTGTAAATGCTGGTGATAATTGGTTTTGCAATTGCGGTAGGTTTGGTAAAATCCATAAATATCCCTCCGTCAGTTTCTGGTTTCACTATAGCATCCCGCCGAAAAAAAGTCAACGAAAAAACCGCGTGCCCCAACGGACACGCGGTTTTGTTTGTACGAACCGGAATCAGCGTTTGCTGAACTGCGGTGCACGACGAGCACCCTTCAAACCGTACTTCTTGCGTTCCTTCATACGCGGATCGCGCGTGAGGAAACCGGCCTTCTTCAACGCCGGACGCAGGTTTTCGCTGTCATACTGCAGCAGCGCACGGGCGATGCCGTGGCGGATAGCACCCGCCTGGCCGGCCACACCGCCGCCTGCCACACGGCATTCGACGTCGAACTTCTCTTCGTTGCCGGTCAGCGCGAGAGGCTGACGAACGATGAGCTTCAAGGTTTCCAAACCGAAGTAATCGTTGATGTCGCGGTCGTTCACCGTGACTTTACCGGTGCCGGCGTACAGACGCACACGAGCCACCGACTTCTTTCTTCTACCGGTACCGTAGAAATACGGACGAGCATTGTAATCCATTGTGACAGCCTCCTTCCTTAGATCTCGTACGCTTCGGGCTTCTGCGCGGCATGATTGTGCTCATTGCCGGCGTAGACGCGCAAACGCGTGCGGGCCTCACGGCCGATGGTGGTGTTCGGGATCATGCCGTTCACGGCAAGTTCCATTGCCTTTTCGGGGCGCTGGGCCATCAGGGTGGAATACTTGGTGGCCTTCAAGCCGCCGATCCAACCGGTGTGACGATACCAGACTTTCTTATCCGCTTTGTTGCCGGTAAGAACCGCCTTGGCGCAGTTGATGATGATAACGTGATCGCCGCAATCCACATGAGGAGTGAACGTCGGCTTGTGCTTGCCGCGAAGCAGCACGGCAGCCTCAACCGCAACGCGGCCCAACGGCTTACCGGCGGCGTCGATAACGTACCACTTACGCTCGACGTTCGCGGGCTTTTCCATGAAAGTAGACATGGGATTTCCTCCTTAAATTCGATATTCGGCGGGCGTGCCCGCCCACAATGCTGTATGATAATACCACAACTTTTGCGGCTTGTCAACCTCAATTTCCTTGAATTTTTCCGATTTTTCATTGTTTTTCATAGTTTTCAAAGATTCATTTAATCTGTCAAACGATTCCTTCAATTTTCTTTGTATATCACATTTTTTCTTTTGTTTTCATATATACCATTCGTCATTTTGCGCTTTGTTACGAAAATATGTACAAAAGGTTACAGTTCTGTTGTTGTTTTCCCGTTTTGAAGCGGGTATAATGAAAATAAAGTAAGGTATAAGAGGGGTGATCCTATGGCAAAAGCAACATCCGGCGGGCGCGGCGCGCTGGCATTTATCATCACGTTCGTCACCGCGCTCCTGCTGTTTGGCGGAGTGATGGTGTGGATGATGCTGGATTGGTGGAAACCCACCGCCGCGCCGCAGGAGACCATCCCCACCACCACCGTGACCACCATCGCCCCTGTTGTCAAGGCGGATCGCCGCATGTTGCTTGTCACCGAAGACGGCGGCGAAGCGCGCGGCTTCACGGTGCTTTCGTTTGAAGCCAAGATGGCGCGCGTGCGTGCGGTACCCGTTCCGCGGGAAACGGTGGTCACGGTGGGAACCGAGCAAACGCGCTTGTTTGAACTGTATCGCAACGGGAACGTCGCGGCGGTGAGCAATGCCATCGGCGGATTGCTCGGATGGGAGATCCCGCATTACGCGGTAATCACCTACGGAAACCTGGAACAACTCGTGACCTATCTGAACGAAGGGGTTATCTTCACTTTGACCGAAACGGTCTCCTATCCCGCAGCGGGCGGCGGCACGATCACCATGCGGGAAGGAACACGTACCCTTTCGGCCGCACAGGTGACCGATCTTCTGCGTTACGATTCCTGGCACGGCGGGCGACGGACGCGCGCCAATATACACGGCGAAATTTGGGCGGCTCTGTTGGACCAGTATTTTGTGACGGCACGCTTTGACGAAAACGACAGCGGATTTCGCAAATTCATTTCGCTCACCCGTTCCAACATGTTAGCTTCGGATTACGCCGAAGCACGGGACGATCTGCTGACGTTGGCACGGCGTAATCAGTTTAATATCAGCACCGTAATTCCCCCTGCGGGTGAATTTATCGGCGTGGGCGATGCCATGCGATTTGAAGCGGCGGAAAAACCGATGGGCTGACCAAAAACCGCGGAATACAACGGGCGAATTTTGGCATTCGTTCCCATAGAAAATCGACACGGTTTGTGTTATTATAATAACTGTCAATTATCCAATTATCTGTTCGGTAAGGAGGGGTACCTGTGAAACGTCGTGCAACGGCTGTGTGTCTTGCGCTCGCAATGGCATTTGCGTGCGGCGGGTGCCTTCCTTCCCCTATGTCTGCAGACATACCACCGCAAAGCGCGACAACACCCGATCCTTCCCTTTATCTTGCGGAGTTTCGTGACGGGTGGTGTTACCGTGCGTTGCCCGCCCACCTGCAAACGGTATACGGGGTGTTGTACACCGCCGTGCGGGAATGCGAAAGCGATCAAACCTTCTCCATTCGCGGCGAGGACGGAACCGACCGTTCATACACGGGAGTGAAAGCGGCACTCCCCACCCCGATCACCGATACGGCGGATGCGCGCTTGGTATTCAATGCATTCACCACCGACAATCCGCAGTTTTTCTTTTTAGGAAACACCTACAGTTATGAAGGCTATCATCTGGACGGAACCGACTATTACGACACCTTTTATCTCACCTTCGTGATGGACACCGCCGCCCGAAACGAAGCCGCCGTGCATTTGGAAGCGGCCGTGACGAAATTTTTGGAAGCCGTGCCGAACGGTGCGGACGATTACGAAACCGAATTGATTCTGCACGACAAATTGGTGGAACACGTGGTTTATGACCACACGGCGGCCGAAACCACCGAAAGCGGCAATGCACACGCCACCGCCTTTTCCGCCTACGGCGCCTTGGTGGAAGGTCGAGCTGTGTGTGAAGGGTATTCCCGCGCCATGCAGTTGCTGCTTCATCGGTCGGATATCCCCTGCACGTTGGTAAACGGTACGGCAGAGGGTGCCGCACACATGTGGAACGTTGTAACGATTGACGGTTTGAACTATCATCTGGATCCCACGTGGAACGATGCCGGCAATCTTTTGCAACACACCTTCTTCAACGTACACACAGCGGCGATCGTGCGGACACACACCCCTGCCGCCGAAAATCTCGGTGTGGACACCTGCACCGCCACCGAAGCAAATTATTATCTCAAAGAAAACGCCTATTTGGATACCCACGACCGTTCGATGATCGCGGAAGCGGTGGCACGGCAAGTGGCACTCGGTAAAGAACGGGTAGACCTGCGCTTTTCCAAAAGCACTTTCGGCACAGCGCAACTGTTCATAGCGGATATCCGCCGCCTGCAACAGTATACTAATCCGTTTTTGGACGGTATTACAATGTGGGATTATGCATGTCAGGTGAATGAAGAACACTTCACGTTGACGTTGCATAAAGAAAAATAATTTCTTTTATTTTTGTACTTGACAAACGGGTACGGAATGTGCTATTATTAGGAACGCTGTGAAGCACTCGATCACACGCGGGTGTAGTTCAATGGTAGAACCCCAGCCTTCCAAGCTGGTCGCGTGGGTTCGATTCCCATCACCCGCTCCACATGCATGCGATATGCGCCTGTAGCTCAGCTGGATAGAGCATCTGCCTTCTAAGCAGAGGGCCAGGGGTTCGAGTCCCTTCAGGCGCGCCAAATATATGGTGGGTATAGCGTAGTTGGTTAACGCGCCAGTTTGTGGCACTGGAGACCATCGGTTCGAGTCCGATTATCCACCCCATTTGAATGAGGATGCCGCTTTGGTATCCTCATTCCACAAAAATCCCTCTTTTCAAAGTTTATATATACTGGGGTGTAGTCTAGCGGTAGGACAACGGACTTTGACTCCGTGCGTGATGGTTCGACTCCATCCATCCCAGCCAACACAAGAGCATCGCCTTTTGGCGGTGCTCTTGTGTTTTGTCTTGGGATTGGGTGGTTGAGAAGCATTGCTGCAAATTTTCGTTTTTGCTTCCTCTCCACTTCTGTGTCGCACAATTTCGGATATACATTTGTTTTAGACAGCACACTTACTTCAAAAGCAAAATGCCGCCTGTTTAAGGCGGCAAGAAAATTGCGATGGACTTCGCCGCAGGCGAACGTCCGATGGTTCACGACTCCATCCATCCCAGCCAACACAAGAGCATCGCCTTTTGGCGGTGCTCTTGTGTTTTGTCTTGGGATTGGGTGGTTGAGAAGCATTGCTGTAAATTTTCGTTTTTGCGCCTTCGCAAGCGGCGCGTTGGCCGGGGACGATGTGTTTGATATAAAAGCGACCGACACGGGTTGGCAGGTAACGGTGGAATCCTCCTCTATTAAAGACAAGACCTTACAAGTCGCGCTGTCCGATGCCGCTTAAAGATTCGTCCTCAAAGAAACAGCCCGCCCGACTGTCTGTCGGACGGGCTGTTTTCTTATTTCACGCGGGAGAGGAATTGGCAGTAGACGTAAACATTCTGAATCTTCTTCGCTTCCACGCCATCATCCGCTTGAATGACGGGTTGCGTTTCCGAAGGCGTGATGTACAGTTTAAACACCAGCGCATCCTGCCCCGGACGCATGTTGCGAATGCGTTTATAGGTGAACTCGCGTTTGGCCACTCCCAGATAATCGAAAATGATTGTTTCGATGTCCAGATTGTTGAAGCATTGCAGGATGTCTTTTTGGTCATACACCTCCAGCATGTGCTTCGCCTCTTCAAAAGGAATGTTGTGGCACTTAAACTCCCCTTCATTCAGCACACTCATCATACTGCTGTTATCCAACAACAACAACGGCAACGATCCATCCATTATGCAAGCCTCCTTGTTTGTTTTGTTATTCCCATTGTATACCATGTTTTGCAAGATGTCAATAGTTTTCTTTCGTTTTTTTAAATGTTTTTTATTTTTTTGTCGTTTTTTGTGTTAAAATGAATTTTATAAAATGAAATCTTGCAATTTTAAGGGGCATACTACAAAAAAGGAGAGGATAACTTTATGTGTACCGCCATTCAACATGACGGGTGTTTCGGGCGCACGTTGGATCTGGATTACCGTTACCCTACCCATGTCACCGTCACCCCGCAAAACTTCCCCTTCCCCTTTTCACAAGGAATCCCTCATTATGCAATGATGGGTATGGCCACGGTGGTACAGGGGTATCCGTTATACTACGAAGCGGTGAACGAACACGGGCTGGGCATGGCGGCACTCCGCTTTGCGCGATGTGCCGTTTATCGCCCCGACGCCGAACACGGGACGGTGGCCTCGTTTGAGCTGATCCCGTGGGTGTTGTCGCAATGCGCCACATTGCAGGAAGCGCGGGAACGGTTGCGCACGGTGCAAATAAGTGATCGTGCCTTCAGCCCCGATTACCCGCCCACACCGCTGCATTGGTTTTTGGCGGATCACAGCGGGGCGGTGGCGGTGGAACCGTTGGCAGACGGGTTGCACGTGTGTGACGATCCCTTGAGGGTGCTCACCAATTCCCCGCCCTTTGCATGGCAGACGGCACATTGGGAACGGTTTTCCGCCGCCCCGCGTACCGCCGAAACCGCCAACGGCCTGCCGGGGGACTGGTCCTCTGCTTCCCGTTTTGTGCGTGTCGCGTTTGCGGTAAAGCACGCTCCCGCAGAAACGAACGATGCCGCCCGAGTGGCCGCCTTTTTCCGCTTGTTACACACCGTCACCGTGCCGCGCGGCTGTGTGCAGAGCGCCGAAGGGCGGTGCCATAGCACCGTGTACTCCTGTTGTTACGACACGGTGCGGAAGGCATACCATTACACCACGATAGACGCTCCTCAGGTACACAGCGTATCGTTGGGAGATCCGTACGGCGAAGCGTTGCGGTTGTACGGATAACGAAAGCCGCGGTTCGGTGAACCGCATCTTTCGTTTTACGATTTATCCTTTGAACGGCTGAACAGCGCTGCCAAAAGCGAAAAGGCAATGGCCGCCGCGATACCACCCGCTGTGGCGGTCAACCCACCTGTGAGAATGCCGATGGGGCCATCCTTTGCGATGGCTTCCTTCACCCCCGTGGCAAGCGAATAGCCAAATCCCGTGAGTGGCACGCTGGCCCCCGCCCCGGCAAACCGCATCAACGGTTCATACACCCCCACCGCGGTGAGCAACACCCCCGCGGTGACATATCCCACCAAAATGCGAGCAGGCGTAAGGGTGGTAAGATCGATCAGCACCTGACCGATCACACACAACCCACCGCCCACCGCAAACGCTTTTACAACCATCCACCAATCCATCCCACATAACCCCTTCACTTTTTTGGGAATAGTGTGTGTCACGGCCGCGGGAATATACCGTAAAAAACCAAAAACCCCTTCGCTTTCACGAAGGGGTTGCCGTACTGTAACTTTACGCGTTGGCTTTTTTGGCGAGAGCAGACTTTTTGCGCGCCGCGGTGTTCTTGTGCAGAAGGCCCTTGGCAACCGCCTGGTCGATCTTCTTGATCGCCGCGCGGACCGCTTCATTCTTGTTGTCAGCGTTGGTTTCGATCGCCACGTTGGCTTTCTTAACCGTCGTCTTCAGCGCGGAACGGTTGGCCTTGTTGATGGCCGTTTTGGTCGCAATAACCTTAACGCGCTTCTTAGCAGACTTAATGTTGGGCATGGTCACACCTCCTTGTGGATAAATTGCCGGATGGCAATAAAGCAATAATTCCGGTCATGCACCAGTTATCATACCACTAAACTTTTAAAAATGCAACTCTTTTTTTCGAGAATACGCAAACTTTTTTCGGAAATACTGAAAAAAAGGGGGGTTTTTATGTTTGGACGTACCGATTTGCTGTTGGAAGTCACCGCCGACTTACCGCAAACAGCAGGGGTTTCTACCCACACCGCACGAAACGGCGATCTCACCGTAACACGCACCACCGTGGACGACACGGCCGCCGCCGCCATCGGCAAACCTGCGGGACATTACGTAACGGTGGAACTGCCCGTTTTAAGCGACGACGAAACGCACCTTACCGAGCACGCCGCCTGCGTGGCAGAGGAACTGCGCGCCCTGCTCCCTGCCGAAGGGCCGATATTGGTGGTAGGGTTGGGCAACACCGCCGTTACTCCCGACGCGCTGGGACCGCAAGCGGCGGATATGGTGTTAGCCACACGCCATATCCGCGGCGAATGGGCGCGCAGTATGGGACTTTCGGATCTGCGATCGGTGGCGGTCATCCACGCGGACGTGTTGGGTAAAACAGGGGTGGAAAGCGCCGAATTGGTGCGCGGTGTGTGCCGCTGTGTTTCGCCTGTGGCCGTGATTGCGGTGGATGCATTGGCTGCCCGTTCGCTTGCCCGCTTGGGTTGTACCGTACAGTTGTGCGACAGCGGCATCGCCCCCGGTTCGGGGGTTGGAAACGCACGCCGTCCGCTGTCCCGCGAGGTGTTGGGTGTACCTGTTATCGGTTTGGGCGTTCCCACCGTGGTGGATGCCGCCACCGTGGTGCGGGAATTGGGCGGCGGTGAGGCATCTGAAACGGCCGCATCCATGATCGTTACCCCGCGGGAAATCGACCTCACGGTACGCCGTGCCGCACGATTGATCGCACTCGCTATCAACGGCGCGTTGCAACCCGACTACTCCCCTGTCGAACTCGTATCCGCCGCGGTGTAATACCGTCACGACTCCCCGCATACATTTTGATGACTGGGGGTATGCGGAATGAAAAAAGCACAACGGATCTTACGTGGGAGTGCGGCTGTGTTAACCGTCGGCATTCTGCTGTTCGGTGCGTCCCACTTGCCTGCTTCGATGTGGGCCAAGCTGGGCCGCACGCTGGCCATCGCCTCGGTTTCGTTACAGCAAGCGGAGCACACCGCCGAACGGCTGTCGGCCAATTTAACACGTCCCACCGCCCACGCATCGGGCAACAACGCCACCCTGCCCGACGTTTCCTCGAACGGGGCCGAACAGCAACCGCTGACCGAACCCACCGCCCCGCAAAACACACAAGACCTCACCCCGCCGCCCGAAGACGGCAGCGGCGGACGGGTGGTGGAACAGACAGTAGGAGGCGGCCAAACGGTGGCCGGTATTGCTGTGAAAAACAAAAGCGGCGTGGCAGCGGACGTGGCCAAAGCTCTTGCCGCCGCGTTGCCGTTTTCCATTGAAATCGGTTCGGACGAGCCGCAGGTACTGATCTACCACGCCCACACCACCGAAGGATATATGCCGTACGACACGGGATATTACAACAAGGGAGACGTACGACGAGATGATACCTATCCCGACACGGTGGTAGCGGTGGGGGATGCATTGGAAGCAGAATTGACCGCCGCAGGTATTGCGGTGATCCACGACACCACCATATACGACTATCCGCAGTACCGCGGAGCGTACGAACGCTCGGTGGTCATGATGGAGGAAATGCTCAAACAATATCCCGGCATTAAGGTAACGTTGGATATCCACCGCGATGGGTTGATGGTGAATGAGCGCGATATGTTGAAACCGACCGTGACGGTGGACGGTGAAAAAGCCGCCCAACTGATGCTCGTATGCGGCGTGCTTTCCACCGAAGCACTCCCCCACCCTGCATGGGAGAAAAACCTTTCCTTTGCCGCCAAACTGCAACAAGCACTCACCGCCCGCCACCCCTCGCTTTGCCGCCCGCTTTCACTCACGGGGGCACGATACAACCAGTATGTTACCCCCGGTTCCCTGCTGATTGAAGTGGGAAGTGAAGGCAATACCCTGGAAGAAGCAACCTATTCTGCCCGCCTGCTCGGGCAAACTCTTGCGGAAATGTGGAGTTGACACTATGCGCCGTTATAAAGTGTTTTTTTGCACCTTTGCCATTACGTTGACAGCCGTTCTGCTTGCAGGCGGCTTGTTGGTTGCCGATGTGAACACGCGACGTGTCACGTTTGAGGACAGCACCCCGCCGTATGCCGCCGCACCGCATCGTATGCGTTCGATCCCTCTGCCCGCAGGCGGCGAGGCACTTCGTTTTGTTTATAAAGGGGAAAAAACAATCTTACGTTTTTTATTGGATAATTTTGAGAATATCACATAAGTGGAAGTTTATATCACAACACAAAAAGAAAAATTTCTTCCTTTTTCGTATAATGGATTTGTATGGAGTCCACTCCTGCAATCACCGTAAAAGGAGGATCTACTGATGAGAAATGTGTTCGATCAGATCCGAAAAACAGTTGAAAAACTCAAAGAATTCAGTTACCTTCCCATCTGCACGCTGGATGGCGTGGAATATCAGCCGTGCGGTTATAAACAAGGTAACGATCTGCCCGTCGACGGTTGGCTTCCCTTCCCGAAGGGAACGCGCATTGCGGGGAACGACGGTCACTTCTGGTTCCGTGTGAAATTCACCTCGCCCGAAGCGCGCGAACAAAGCCGCATTTTGCTTCGACTCGCCACGGGCTTTGACAACCACGGCAACACCTTGAATCCGCAAAGCATGGTGTATGTGAACGGCAAGTTCACCTATGCGTTGGATACCAACCACCTCACGGTGGATCTGGAACCCGCGACCGATTATGAAGTGTTGGTCTACTATTATGTGGGTATGATCGATGCCGCAACCGAAGTTACCTTCTGTTTAGAATACCTCGACGAGCGCACGTACAACATGTATTACGATATGTTTGTGCCGATGGAAGGCGTGAACTTGATCCCCCACAACACCTATGAAAAGGTCATGGCCACCTCGGTGCTTGAGCATACCGCCTGTATGCTGAACCTGAATTATCCGCACACGTCGGAATATTACGAAAAGTTGGAAGCGGCCTCCCGCTATCTCAAAAAGCATTATTATGAAGATCTCTGCGGTAAGGAAAATGTGATCTGCAACTGCATCGGTCACACCCACATCGACGTGGCGTGGCTGTGGACGTTGGCACAAACGCGCGAAAAAGCACAGCGCAGTTTCACCACCGCGTTGCAGTTAATGGATCGCTATCCCGAATACAAATTCATGATGTCGCAACCGCAGTTGTTCCAGTTTGTGAAAGAGGACAACCCCGAACTGTATGAGCGCATTTTGGAAAAGGTGCGCGAAGGTCGTTTTGAGATCGAAGGCGCCATGTGGTTGGAAGCGGATTGCAACCTGATCAACGGCGAAAGCATGGTGCGTCAGATCTTGCACGGCAAGCGCTTTATGAAGAAAGAGTTTGATGTGGACAGCCGCGTCCTGTGGTTGCCCGACGTGTTCGGTTACTCGGCCGCCATGCCGCAGATCCTGAAGAAAAGCGGTGTGGAACACTTCATCACCTCCAAGATCAGTTGGAACGATACCAACCTCATTCCCTACGACACCTTTATGTGGCAGGGCATTGACGGCAGCGAAATGCTGACCGACTTCATCACCACCCGCCAGTTTGCCGGTGATTCCGGATTCCACAACCCCTGCACCTACGTGGGCATGCTCAACCCCACCGAGATCATGGGTTCGTGGCAACGGTATCAGCAGAAAGAATACAACAACGTGGTCATGACTTCCTACGGTCACGGCGACGGCGGCGGCGGTCCGACCGAACATATGTTGGAAATGCAACGTCGCATGGCATACGGTCTGCCGGCGCTTCCCAGAACCCGCATGAGCACTTTGGCGGAGCATTTGGAAATGACCGAAAAGAACTTTGCCGAAGGTTGCCGTGAGATCGGCCGCACCCCGAAATGGGTGGGCGAACTGTATTTGGAGTTCCACCGCGGAACCTACACTTCGATGGCAAAGAATAAGCGCTACAACCGTTTGGCCGAAATGCGCATGCAAAAGACCGAAGCGGCCGAAACGCTGGCCGCGGCTTTGCTGGGAAAGAACTACAGCAAGGAAGTGCTGTACCGTCTGTGGGATACCGTGTTGCTCAACCAGTTCCACGACATCATTCCCGGCTCGTCCATTCGGGAAGTGTACGACGAAAGTTGGAAACAGTATGACGGCTTGCTCGCGAAAGCAGACAACCTTCTGTCCGACAGCCTTTCCGCCATTGCAAAGAACGTGAAGACCGACGGCGGCGTGTTGGTATACAACTCGTTGGGATTTGCCCGCCGCGGCACCGTAACGGTGGACGGCAAAGTGTATGAAACGGGCGACATTCCCGCGCAGGGTTGGGCGGTCGTGAAACCGCAAACGGCAGGACGCGTGAACGTGAAAGGACTCACCGCCGAAAACGATTTCTTCGTGTTGGAATTGGATGAAGCGGGCCGCATTGTGAAGCTCATCGACAAGCGCACAGACCGTCAGGTATTCTTTGAAAACGCACCCGCCAATGAGTTCCGCGTGTTTGAAGATATGCCCCGCGTTTACGACAACTGGGAACTCGCGGAATATCACAAATCCAAATGCACCGTGTTGGACGGCAAAGCACAGATCACCGCGTTGGACGAAGGTTGTCGCCGCGGATTTAAGATCTGCCGCACCTATCACAACTCCACCATTGAACAGCGGATGTATCTGTACGATTCCATTGCCCGCATTGATGTGGAACACGACATTCATTGGGAAGAGAAACAACAGGTGTTGAAGATCGCGTTCCCGACCGACATCAACGCGTCCACCGCCCGTTACGACATTCAGTTCGGCAGCGTGGAACGCCCGACGCATCAAAACACCAGTTGGGACGAAGCAAAGTTTGAAGTCTGCGCTCAGAAGTGGATGGATCTTTCGGAATACAACTACGGCGTCAGTTTGCTGAACGATTGCAAATACGGGTTCAGCACCGAAGGCAACGTGATGAACCTCACCGTGCTGAAAAGCGGGGTTTACCCGAACAAGCAGGCGGACGTGGGCGAACACACCTTCTCTTATGCCATCTTCCCGCACGAAGGGGATTTCCGTGCGGGCGGCACGGTGCGTGAAGCATACAGCTTCAACCAGCCGCTGTCGGCGGTGCAGGTGGACGCCAATGTCGCCGGCACGCTGGCCGATACCTTCTCCTTCTTGTCCACCGATCTTGACAACATCGTGATCGACACGGTGAAGCAATGCGAGGACAGCGAAGATGTGTTGGTGCGTCTGCACGACACCTTCGATTGCAAGACTGCGCCGACCATCACCTTCGGTGTGCCGATCAAATCGGTGTCCGTGGCGGATATGATGGAAAACACGCTGTATGATCTCGTGGTGGAAAACAACGCCGTGAAATTGCCGGTGAAGAATTTCGAGATTATCACCCTTAAAGTGGCATTGGCGTAATCTTAAAAAGCAACAGTCCCGCGGGAATCCCGCGGGACTGTTTTTTATCTTATCCGTTTTTGCGGAATTTGGCGGGTGACGTGCCGTATTTTCGCTTAAACAGCGTGTACGCCCACGTGGTGTTTTCAAACCCGCTGGCATAACACAGATCAATGATCGGCAGATTGGTGGTCACAAGGGAGTTGGCAAGATAATTGAGCCGCAGATCGTTCAAATATTCCGAAACGGATTTGTTGAAATACTTTTTCAGCGAACGGCACAAATGCTCCCGACTTTTGCCCGAAAGATGCACCATGTGTTCTGTCCCTTGTGAAAAATGCTCGGGGCGTTGCATTTCGCGATCCAACGCTTCCAACCACGACGGCAAGCGACTTTCCTCTGCACGGAAATGAGCAAAATACCGCGTAAAAATCTTAAACAACAGCATGCGCGCCAGATATTCACGCTCGGCGGTGTTGTAGCGATCCGTCACGTTTAACGCATCCAGTTGGGCCGTGAGCCAATCGATATCCTTTTCCCCCAACGTGACCTGCGGCGGAAACGGCAACGTGAGTAACTGTTCCCCACCAAAGCCTGCCGACAAAAAGGCAAACAACTCGGTAAGTATCTTTTCGGAAAAAGAAAGGTTGATAAACGATTGCGCCGATTTTAAGAAATCGGGATAATGATGGCAATCCTCCTTGCGAATAAACAACAGTTGTCCGCGGGATAAGATCTCCTCTTTTCCGTTGATCTCGTGACGGATACCGTCCGAAAGAGTTAAAAACAGTTCGTAATATTCATGACAATGCAACCGGGACATTTCGGTTGTGAGCAATACCCGTCGAAACCGAAACCCCACATCCGCATCCAAATGTTTTGCCGCTGTCAGACGTTTGATTTCCATCACGGTCACCCCCTCTTTGTTAATGAGGATACCACAAAACCGCCGCTGTGTCTACCCCTGAAATTTTGTGCGCGCTGCACACCGAAAACCAAACACAGATCCACAAGAAAAACAGCAGGCATTTCTGCCTGCTGTTTTTGCTGCTTTTTGGAATCAGTCGACGATCATCTTGCCGTCTGCACCGAAGGCATACAAGCCCTTCGCCACATAGCCGTTGGTGGTGGTCACGAAGAACTGCGCGTTGCTCGTGATAACCGCACCGTTCGCCGCCACGTAGTAGTAGGCGCCGTCCACTTCCACCAAGCCGCGATACGCCACGCAGCGGCCGTCGTTGCCGTAGTAGA
>JAZSHJ010000005.1:0-3314 GCA_045533175.1 Acutalibacteraceae bacterium | reverse complement strand
TTGGCGTTGGAAATTTGTGTCCCGAAGGGGTGGAGCTTGTACCGCCCAAATTTGTCATCGGCAGAAGAAATAATTTGTATACAACCTTGCAGACATATAAAAGAGGACGTCACGTACGTGAGGTCCTCTTCTTGCTTGTTTTACTCCCATCGGAAACTGCCCGAAAGCAGGGTAACGGCGTCTTTATTCACCGTCAACAGGCCGCCGTCGGTGTGCCCCGTGCGTTCGTCGCCGTTGGGAAGAATGATGCGGCAAGCACCAGCTACCACCGCTGTGATAAACGGAATGTGTCCTGCCAACACCGCGAGGTCACCTTCGGTGCCACGCAGCATCAACGCCGCGGCATCCCCTTCAAAGAGGTTGCCGTCGGGGGAGGATACCGTCAGTTGAAAGGTAGCCATACGTTACACCTTCTTCGCTTTGGCAACCGCTTCATCGATCGTGCCGACGAACAAGAAAGCCGATTCGGGCAGGTCGTCGTGTTTGCCTTCGATGATTTCACGGAAACCGCGGATGGTTTCGGACAGCGGGACATATTCGCCGGGAATACCGGTGAATTTTTCCGACACGTCAAACGGTTGGGAGAGGAAACGCTGAATTTTACGCGCCCGTTGTACCAGCAGTTTGTCGTCGTCCGACAGTTCGTCCATACCCATGATGGCGATGATATCCATCAATTCTTTGTAGCGTTGCAGAATGCGCTGTACTTCACGCGCCACGCGGTAATGCTCTTCGCCCACCACTTCGGGGGAAAGGATGCGGCTGGTGGATTCCAACGGATCCACCGCGGGATAGATGCCCTGCGACGCAATGCTGCGCGCCAAAACGGTGGTGGCACCCAGGTGCGCAAAGGTGGTGGCGGGGGCGGGGTCGGTCAAGTCGTCCGCAGGGACATACACCGCCTGCACCGAGGTGATGGAACCGCGTTTGGTGGAGGTGATGCGCTCCTGCAAAGCACCCATTTCGGTCGCGAGGGTGGGCTGATATCCCACCGCAGAGGGCATGCGGCCGAGCAGAGCCGACACTTCCGAACCCGCTTGTGTAAAGCGGAAGATGTTGTCAATGAACAAGAGCACGTCCTGACCTTCGGTGTCGCGGAAATATTCCGCCATCGTGAGGCCGGACAAACCCACGCGCATACGTGCCCCGGGCGGTTCGTTCATCTGACCGTACACCAACGCGGTGTTGGAAAGAACGCCCGATTGTTTCATTTCGTTGTAAAGGTCGTTGCCTTCACGGGTGCGTTCGCCCACGCCCGTGAATACCGACAGACCGCCGTGTTGTTTGGCAATGTTGTTGATAAGTTCCATGATCAACACCGTTTTGCCAACGCCGGCGCCGCCGAACAAGCCGATCTTACCGCCTTTGGAATAGGGGCAGATCAAGTCGATGACCTTGATGCCCGTTTCCAGAATTTCGGTGGAGGTGGCCAGTTCGTCATAAGCGGGGGCGGGACGGTGGATGTTCCAGCGTTCTTCGGTTTTTACCTCGTCGCCGTTGTCCACCGCATCGCCCAACACGTTAAAGATACGGCCCAGCGTTTCGCGCCCCACGGGAACGCTGATGGCTTTGCCCGTATCGGTCACAGGGGCGCCGCGGCGCAACCCGTCGGTCGAAGCCATGGCAATGCAACGCGCAACATTGTCACCAATGTGCTGTGCCACTTCCACCGTCAGAGTGTTATCTCCGTTGGGAACGGTCAATGCGTTATAAATGGCGGGCAGATGCCCTTCTTCAAAACGGACGTCCACGACAGGTCCCATGACCTGCGAAACCCGTCCGTATTCTGTGTTAGCCAATTCGTTCACTCCTTAAGCAGAGGAGGCACATCCGAACCCGATTTGAACGGGCCGATTTTCCCCTCGGCTGTGTTAAAATACTCGTAATCCGCAAGACTGCCACCGTCAACAAGCCGAAAAGTGCCGGAATTATGCCGTTTTCGGCGTGTTCGGATACGCCTTCACTCCTTAGCTGCCGCTTCCGGCGACGATCTCGGTGATCTCCTGCGTGATCGCGCCTTGCCGTGCGCGGTTGTATTGCAACTGCAAATCGTCGATCATCTGCTGTGCGTTTTTGCCCGCGGAATCCATTGCGGTGCGGCGCGCCGCCACTTCGCAAGCGAAACTTTCGCGTACCGCCGCCATCAGAATTCCCGCCACGTAAGTGGGCACGGCGGTGTTCAGCAACTGTGTTTCGTTCGGTTCAAACACCACACCGACTTCATCCGTCTTTTCGGTGGGGGACAGGGGCAAAACCCATTGCACGATGGGCTCTTGCACCATAATGGACACGTAACGGGTGGACACGATGCCCAGACGATCGTATTCGCCTGCGGCAAACGCATCGCACAGCGCTTTGGCCGTTTCGTGCGCTTGCGAATAGGTGAAGTTTTCCGACGAATTTGCCGCGCCGCCGTAACGGTCGCACGCCCGTTTACCGATGGGCAATACGGATTCATACGAAAGATCGCGTACCGTGCGGAAGATGTTGGCGTTATAACCGCCCGCCAACCCGCGGTCACCCGCAATGACGATCAGACGGGTGCGTCCTTCGTTTCGCACCTGCATATACGGACTGCGCCGACATTCGGTACAGGCGGTGAGCAACGATACCGCACGGGTTACCGCTTCGGCATATTGCCGACCGCGACTCATCCCTTCGTTTGCACGGCGCATTTTGGAAGATGCCACCAATCCCATCGCCTTTGTCAGGTGCAGGGTGGAATCCACGCTTTTGATACGGGTGCGCAACGACTTAATATCTGCTCCCACCTATATCACCTCGCCATTTCCTGCAAGGTCTGTTTCAGCGTTTCCACGTCGGTTTCATCAAAATAGCCTTCCGCAAAGCGGGCGAGCAACGCGGGCTGTTCCGCATGCAGTTTGTCGTAAAGACGCGCTTCGTAATCGTGTACGTCGCTCACCGCCACGGCATCGAGATATCCGTTAACGGCAGCATATACGATGGCCACCTGACATCCCACTTCCACGGGGCTGTTGCGGTTTTGCTTGAGCACTTCCACAATGCGTTCACCCAAGGCCAGACGCGCTTTGGTATCGGCATCCAAATCGCTGCCGAACTGAGCAAAGGATTGCAGTTCACGATACTGCGAATATAGCAGTTTCAGTTCGCCCGACACCTTCTTCATGGCCTTCAGCTGAGCCGAACCGCCCACACGGCTGACCGAGATGCCGGGGTTGATAGCCGGCATGATGCCCGCGTGGAACAACTCGGTTTCCAAGAAGATCTGTCCGTCGGTGATGGAGATAACGTTGGTCGGGATATAGGCCGACACGTCACCCGCCTGCGTTTCG
>JAZSHJ010000017.1:0-7716 GCA_045533175.1 Acutalibacteraceae bacterium | reverse complement strand
GGTCGGGGTAACCAACATCGAAGTGCACAAGTATTTTGGAAAAAAAAACCCAACCCCTGGGGCCAGGGCGGAAGGGGTTTTCTGCTTATTTCGGGCGAAAAAGAAATACGCGACACGGCTTTCCCCGTTCGCGACATTTATCGATCACAAATGCCGTCCCGCGGGATCGCCCGTCCCAAAACGCCAACACCAAATCGCTGTAATCCACGATGGTCACGTTGCGTATCAGCGGTGCACGGCGTCCGTGGGTTTCGTAATCCGGCAAAAACTCGGTCAGTTTCAACCCGCGTGCCGCGGCATACGCCGCCGCCGAACGGTCCACTCCGCGTGCTCCGCCCGAAACGATTTCGCACACTCCCTCGGGCAAGTAGTCCCCGAGATTCGGCACCGTAAGTCCGCGCGATCCGATCACCGCTATCTTCATACGCTCACCTCTTAAAATCGAACATCTGTTCTGATTATATCACAGCGCGCGGCGTTTGGCAAGTATTTTTTTGCACCGCAAGGGAAATACTGGCGGGGGAGGCGAGTGTATGGCGTATTTGGAAGTGGACGGACTGCGCAAAGTGTATCGGCAAGGCGATCGGGAAACGGTGGCGTTGGATGGGGTGACGTTTTTGGTTGAGCAAGGGGAAATGGCCGCTATTGTGGGGCGATCGGGATCGGGCAAATCCACCTTGATGCATCTGCTCGGGTGCCTGGACAGCCCCACGGCGGGACGGTATCGGCTGAACGGGCAGGACGTGGCTTCTCTGCCGCGGCGCAAACTGGCGGTTATCCGCAATCGGGAGATCGGGTTTGTGTTTCAGCAGTTTCACCTTATCGGCAGTTTGAGTGCGGTTGAAAACGTGGAACTGCCGCTGTTGTATCGCGGGATGTCGGCGGCCGCACGGCGGGAAAAAGCGGTGGAATGCCTTTGTCGCATGGGGTTGCAGGACCGTCTGCAGCACAAGCCGAGCGAACTGTCGGGCGGGCAACAACAGCGGGTGGCCATCGCCCGTGCGGTGGCGGGAGATCCGTCTTTGTTGTTGGCAGACGAACCCACGGGAAATCTGGATGCCTCTTCGGCGGCAGAGGTGATGGATTGTTTGCACCGTCTGCACGAAAGCGGGCGCACCGTGTTACTCATTACCCACGACAACGCGCTCGCGGCCACCTTGCCGCGGCGGTTGCGTCTTGCGGCCGGGCGGCTGGAAGAGTGAAGGATATCGGGTGAAAAACGAAGAAAATAACAGAAAAAGAATTTATAACTGGACAAACGGAAGAAAGTTTGCTACAATACAAAAAGGTACGACGTGCGATTCTTAAAAGCGGCGGCATTCCTGCCGCAAAAAACAACAAAGGATGGTATCGTAGCATGAAAAGCAACATTCGTTTGTCGCAATCGGCGGCGGCTTTGGATCAGTTTGCCATGAAAGGTTCGCCGGAAGCGTGTGTTCCCTACGGCAACGGACACATCAACTCCACGTTCCTTATCACTTGCAAGGACGAGCACGGCCGTCAACGCCGCTATATTCTGCAAGCAATCAACACGACGGTGTTTAAAAATCCCGAATGGGTGACCGAAAACATTAAGAAGGTCACCGACTATCTGCAGGCACGCACCACCGACCGTCGCCGCGTGATGCACATGATCCCCACGCTGGACGGCGGCTACACCCACACCGATAAGAACGGTTGTTGGCGTATGTATGAATTCATCGAAGATGCGATCTGTTTGGACGCCCCCGAACGCGCCGAGGATTTCTATCAATCGGGTTTGGCTTTCGGCCAGTTCCAGCGTGATCTCAGCGCCTTCCCCGCCGAGGAGTTGCACGAAACCATTCCGGATTTTCACAACACGCCCGTGCGGTATCGGAATTTCCTGAAAGCGTTGGAAGAGGACGTGTGCGGTCGCGCGGCACAGGTCAAGCACGAAACGGACTTTTTAAAGTTCCGTGAGGATTTTTACGATGTGTTGGAAAACGCACGCGAAGCGGGTGAATTGCCGTTGCGCGTTACCCATAACGATACGAAGCTCAACAACGTGATGTTGGATAAAGACACCCGCACCGCCCTGTGTGTGATCGATCTGGATACGGTGATGCCCGGATATTCGGTCAATGATTTCGGTGACGCCATCCGTTTCGGTGCCAACACCGCCGCCGAGGACGAACCCGATCTCAGTCGTGTGGCAATCAATCTCAACATGTTTGAAGCGTACACCAAAGGGTTCCTTGAGGGGTGCGGCGGCCGCCTGCCGAAGGAAGAGGTCATGCTGTTGCCCGAAGGCGCCAAAATGATGACATTGGAAGTGGCCATGCGTTTCCTCACCGACTATTTGCAGGGGGATGTCTATTTCAAGACAAAGTATCCCGAACATAACCTTATTCGTTGCCGTTCACAGTTGGCGCTGGCGGCGGATATGGAAGCCCATTGGGACGAAATGAAAGCCATCGTGGCGTCCTATTTGTAACGAAAAAGTTGTGCAAAAGCATCCCGACGGGGATGCTTTTGCTGCTTTTTGCGACAGAGATGCAGAAAAGCCATCTTTTTGTTTGACTTTTCGTTAAACAACTGTTATTATATCTTATACATAGTACGGATGCATAGAACATCTGAGGAGGAGTAGATATGAAATTCTGTCCGAATTGCGGCAAACAATTGGAAGACGCGAGCCGTTTTTGCACCGATTGCGGTGCGGCTCAGCCCGCCCCTGCGGCGGAAGCGGCCCCTGTGGTCGAAGCCGCCCCTGTGGTCGAGGAAGCCCCTGTGGTCGAGGAAGCCCCTGCAGCGGAAGCGGCACCTGTGGCAACGGCAGCACCCGTGGCGGTCGCAGAGCCTGTAGCGTCCGTGCCCCCCGTGGAGCAACCGAAGAAGAAAAAGAAGAGCAAACTGCCGCTGATCATCGTGTTGATCGTGGTGTTGCTCGCGTTGGCGGGCGGCGTGGTCGCCGGCTTTATGACCGATTGGTTCGGCCTGTTCCCCGAAAAGGAAGAGGAGAAGCCGGAAGCTTCCTACAGCACGTTGGCGGCGGCGGCAAAAGCCACCTTTAAAGCAAAGAACATCACCTTGAAGACCACCACCTATTTCAAGACGGGCGATGCGGAAGAGGCCAACGAAGGAACGGCGGATTTCCGCATGATCTTGGATCGTGAAAATCCGGTCAACAGCACCATGTGGGCCGAATCCGAGAGCATCCAAACGCTCCTTTACGACGGTGTGGCGTACGGCAAGAACGGCGAAAATTACATGAAGAGAGACGAAGGCATCGACATGGATTGGGTGGCACCCGCGATGGACGAGGTGTTCGGCAAAAAGAAGATCGATTGGGAGGCACTTGCCGCTGCGGCGGCGTTGGAAATATGCGCTCGCTACAGCAACGACGATGAGCGCTTTTTCAACGATATCTGTGACGAATATCTGAACGACGAGTTGAAATCCAAGATGGAGGACGACACCTACACCTACACCTCCGCGGACAAGGCGGTGGAGATCGTCTTCACGGTGAAGGAGGAATTGCTCAGCAAGATCACCTTCAAAGCCAAGACGGAGGAAGGCGAAATGAAGCTGACGGTGGCGTTCAGCAACGTGGATTCCACCAAGATCACCGAAGAAGAGATCAATGATTTTATCGCCAAAGTGGAAGACGGCAGCACGGTGTTGTGTGAAATGTGCGGCGAGCGCGAAGCCGATAGCGTTAAACACGACTACGATCTGTGCAGCGTTTGCCATAGCAAATACGACATGTGCTCCGAGTGTGGGAAGTTTGACGTGATGTATGACGGTCGGTGCGAAGATTGCAAAGACGCCGTTGCGGAAGCGGTTATGTGCGATATGTGCCACGATGCCCCCGCGACCGAAGAGTACAAAGGCCACGACCTGTGTGAAGATTGTTACTGGGCGTGTGACCTGTGTGAAGAGTGCGGCGATTTTGATTATCTGAACGACGATCACCTCTGCGCGGATTGCGCGGGCGGCAGCGGTTCCGAAAGCACCACCGACGACACGACCGACAACGCCACGCCGAGCACCACGGCACCCGCCATCGAGGATGCATGCGAAATGTGCGGCGCCGAGGCATACGACACCTACCGCGATCATCCGGTGTGTGAAGATTGCTTCTGGGAAAGCGACATCTGCGATAACTGCGGTGAATTTGCCACCGTGCACTACTTCGACGGCGAAGCGCTGTGCAACGATTGCTGTGCGCCGAACCAAGTTCCCGCGGGCGCGTGTGATGCGTGCGGCGATGCGGCGGCCAACGTGGAAAACGGCTACGCCCTTTGCTACGACTGCTATTGGGATTACGGCTATTGTGACGATTGCGGTGCCTACGGCGACTTGAACTGGGATGGAGACGGCTACGGCTACTGTGACGATTGCTACGGCGTAGACGTAGCATAAACAGTAAAACAACAAAAGCACCGAATCCGTTTTCGGTGCTTTTGCTTTAGGAGAGACGAATATGAAAAATTGGCAACGGCCGTTTACCAACAAACGGTATTTACACCCGCCGTTTGCGGAGAATATGTTCACCATGTGGCCCGAACTACGGCTTATTTGCGGTGATGTGGTGGAACAAACGAGTGGTTATCGCTCGGCGGGGTTGCGTGTGCTGGTGGGGGAGGATATGCGTTCTCCCGATTTCACCGCCGTGCAATATGAGGTGCGGGAGGACGGCATTCCCGTGCATGCGCTGTCGCAACCCTGCGGAGAGTACACCATCCGTATGGAGAGCTTTTGCAACACCTCGCGCGTGCCCACGTGCTACACCGAGTTTTGCATTCAAAACCAAACCGACCGTGACGTGTGCGACGTAATCACCCTGCTTCCCCGCACGGGACGGGAGGATCATCTGGTCGGCACCGAAGTGGATGGTTATGCACGGTACGATTCCAACGTGTACAACTGGGGCTTTTTGCCTTCTGCGTGGCGGTGGGACGCGCCCGTCATTGCCGATGAGGAGTATACGATTCGTTTGCAGAACACCGAGGGGTTTGCGTTGTCATGGCAAGGGGACGTCGCGGGGTTGGAATGGCATCAGCGCCACGTGTTGCAGTTGCGCTTCACGCTGGCGGCAGGCGAAACACGGCGGTTTTACTGTGCCTTTCGCCACGGGACGGCAGAGGAGTTCGATTACCAAGCGGAAAAAGCATCCGCTATCGCCTTTTGGCAAACCGAACTTACACGGTTACACCACACGCCCGGCGGCGAGGAACACCGCCCGATGGTGAACAGTCTGGTGGCACAAAGTTTGCAGATGTTTGCATATCCCGTGGGGAGGAATTACGTGCTTCCCCGCCAGGGAGGACTGCAACGGGTGATATGGCCCAACGAAGCGGTGGAGTTTTTGATGGCGCTGGATCGCCTGGGAGATTTCCGCCGATACACCGAAACGGCGTATGACACCTACTTTTTCACCTTGCAGGTGAAAGAAGGGGACGATACGGGTGCAGTACAAAACTTAAGCGGTAACCGCTGGGGCAGCATTACGGGCGCGTCGGTGTGGGGCTGTGCGCGCAGCCTGCTGTTCTGGGACGATCCGAACGCGTTCAACAAATTTAAAGAGCCGTTGTATCAAGCTTTTTGCTGGATGGAACGGCAACGCGATAAAACGCGGGACGGCAGTTGCAAGGGGGTAGGTATTTTTCCGCCGATGAAATCCTCCGATTGGCCGGGTGAATTCCAAAGCTGGACTTTCACCGATGCATTTAACCTGATGGGTTACGAGTGGTTGGCCGAAGCGTTCCGGCACTTTTCCGATCCGCGTGCCGACGAAGTGCGCGCAGGCTATGAGGATTATATGGCGTGTATGAAGGCAATTTTGCACGAATTGGCGGACAAAAGCATTGTTGGGGACGAAATGCGCCTCACCTTCGATCTCGGTGTGGAGATGACCGATCCGCCTTACGGATCCTACGCCACCGACGGCCCGGGAATGCTGATCCGCGCAAAGGTCATCCCGCCGTGCAGTCGGGAAGCGCGGATGGTCGAGCAGTATTATCGTAATCGCGGAATGATGAAAAACGGACTCACGGGGCGGATGAACGACGGGTTGCTGTTCCAAGGCCACAACGCCGATCCCTGGGCGGGACACACGTGGTACACCTCATTTTCCGATATGTACTGGTTTTACAACTGGATTTTCGGTGGCGAACGGGACAAAGCGTGGGAAACGCTTTCGGCGCAGTTCACATGGGGAATGTCCCCGCAGTATTATATGTTGGAGAGATTCGCGGATAACGATCCCTACTGGACACCGTGGATGCCCAATGCCAGCGCGAACGGCCGCCTGCTTATGATGATGGCAGATTGGTTTGAGGAATAAAAAAACGGCGCCCCGCGAAGCGGGACGTCGTTTTACTTTATAATTTTCGAAAGCAAGCGGTAGCCGATGCTTTCGCCTCGCGTTCTGGCAAAGGAAAGCGAGAAAGCCAATCCGAACAAAAACGTACCCACCAAAACCAGCCATTCCAAGCGGCCGTCATCGCACAGCGCCGCGTTCGTCAGTTGCACGGCGGTAAGCCAATTATCGGTTTGTTTCAAGTTGCCGTGAAGCGATAAGCCATAAAGGAAAAGCGGCAGTTCGGCGGCGGCAAAGGGGTCCACATACCATTTCAAAAGGCTCAGCCGCATCATCACCGCGGTCAAAACGGGCAGGAAGAACAACACAAGGATAAAGGAAACCACAACGGCATCCACAAGGTTGTCGGCGTGTTTTGAAGAGCGAAAAAGCAACACAACCGATTCAAAACCACCGAGGTACACACACGGCACCAGAAGGTAATAGAAAAGGGCGAAAGGCCAAACCGTCTTTTTCATAAGCATCCTCCCGTTCGTCGGAATGGGTTACACATACAGTATACAATCCATTTCAAGGTTTTGCAAGGGTGCGGATATACCGATCCAAGTCCCGCTGGTTTTTAAGGACGATCACTTTGTCACCATATTGCGCGATCACCTGTTTGAACCGTCCGCGCACCGCTTTTGTTCGTCCTTTGTACAGGATCCATTTCGCAAATTCCGCGTCAAACTTTTCATTGCACCCCTCGGCCATGTCGGGGCGGGTGGTGTGTTTATATCTCCGATAGCGACGATAGGCGCGCGCAAGGCAGGAAAAGCGATTGAACAGTAAAAGGATAATCGTGTCCGCCTCCTCCATCCGTCGTTCAAAGGAGAAGCGGGTATAATTGCCGTCCATCACCCACGCGTCGTGAGAATCCAAAAAAGCTTCGGTGATGCGCCGCTTTTCTTCGGTGTTACGGATCTCCCACCCCGGCAAAAATTGTACCGCATCAAAATGAAAAACAGCCGTGCCGTGGGTGGCGGCCAGCATGCGTGCCAAGGTGGATTTTCCCGCCCCGCTGTATCCAAGAACGGCAATTTTCATACGGTCAACTCCTTTGTGCCGGTGTCGGGACATTCGCCTTCGGCGAAGTCCGTGTAACGTTTTTCTCGGCGTCTTGAACAGACGCCGTTTTGCTTCGCAAAACCGAAAAAGTTACGAAACGCTGCTCGGTCGCGGACAGCACCGCTGTTTCGCGGTGCGAGATTGGGACACACAAAACCAACAAGAAAAGCCACCCGAATGGGTGTGTGCGGTTTTTTGTGCCGGTGTCGGGACATTCGCCTTCGGCGAAGTCCGTGTAACGTTTTTCTCGGCGTCTTGAACAGACGCCGTTTTGCTTCGCAAAACCGAAAAAGTTACGAAACGCTGCTCGGTCGCGGACAGCA
>JAZSHJ010000138.1:0-12966 GCA_045533175.1 Acutalibacteraceae bacterium | reverse complement strand
TAGAAGCCCTTCGCCACGTAGCCGTTGGTGGTGGTCACAAAGAAGTTCGCGTTGTTCTTAATGACCGCACCGTTGCCCGCCACGTAGTAGTAGGCGCCGTCCGCCGCTTTCACCAAGCCGCGATACGCCACGCAAAGACCGTCGTTGCCGTAGTAGAAGCCGCCTGCCACTTCGTTCTTCAGCATCCTGCCGTCTGCACCGAAGCAGTAGTTGCCCTTCGCAAAGCCGTTGAGCGTCACGGGAGCGTAACGACCGGTCTGCACCGCGCCGTTCGCCACAACGTAGTACACGTCTTCACCGACCTGCACCATGCCCGCATACGGAACGACCGCACCGTCTTTGTAGTAGAAGCCGTCGTACACGCCGGTCTGTGCCATCACGCCGTTTTGGTCGAAGTAGTACGCACCGGCTTTATCAAGCAGACCGTTCAGGGTGCTGATGAAGTAACGGCCCGTCACCACACGGCCATAGTTGCCGATGTAGTAAAGGTTGTCTTCGTACTTGATCAGGCCCTTGTAGGAAACGGGTTTGCCGTTTTCGGCATAGCAACCGTCCACAAAGGTGATAACGATCTCTTGGCCTTCACGAATGAGTTCGCCACAGGTGCCGCACACCACGTCGCCGGTGTAACCCGCCGCGCCGTTGATGACCGCATCCACTTTGCCTTCCACCACTTCGTTGTGGCCGCCGGCCGGGATGACTTCACCTTCTTCGATGGTTTCGCCGCAGACACCGCAGATGAGATCGCCGGTGTAACCGTCGGTCACACAGTCCGCGTCCACTTTGCCTTCGAGCGTGCCTTCGTCATGGCCGTTCGCCGGGATAACTTCGCCTTCTTCGATGATTTCGCCGCAAACGCCGCAGATGAGATCGCCGGTGTAACCGTCGGTCACGCAATCCGCGTCCACTTTGCCTTCGAGCGTGCCTTCGTCATGGCCGTTCGCAGGAATGACTTCACCTTCTTCGATGGTCTCGCCGCAGATGCCGCAGACGAGATCGCCGGTGTAACCGTCGGTCACGCAATCCGCATCCACTTTGCCTTCCAGCGTGGTGTTTTCGTGATCGCAGCTCAGCACGCGCACTTCAATACGGGCGATATCCCGCACCTCATCGCCGAGGTGATCGGTGTACACAAAATTGCCGTCCACCGTGGACTGGTCATACATTGTGTCACGGATACGGATGGAAGCACCGCTGGTGAGTTCGTTCAGAAGCAACGCATCTTCAAACACGACCTTCGCCACGCCGTCCACAAAGGTGACGTCTTGCGAATATCCGTATTTGTAGGAGTCCCCTTGACCGAGCGATTCTTGCTCCGCTTTTGAATACTTCTGCGCATCCAGATGCAACGTCTTGAGTGCCGAACCTTCTTTGGCATAGATAGTCAATTCAATGTCCGCACGCTTAACGCCGTCCGACTTCGCATCGGTTACCGACACGCAGTAGTAACGGAAACGCTGGGTAGTCTTATCGTTGCCCCACGTTTCGCTGTTGTGCTCGTACACCGACAAACCGCTTTTCACCGTTTGGACAATGGCGGGATAATAGGGGTTCGGAGTATAGGTGTAATCGATATACTCGTAATCCGTTTTCTCGATCTCGCTCAAGCGTTCAGCCGGGAACACGGTGACCGAACGGATGTAGAAATCGTCCACACCGTTGAACGCATCGTTGGAACCCGTGTTATATTTGCGGAAAACAATGTTTGTGCCGTTCAACATGGCGGTGGCATCGGTGAGCGAATCGTAGGTGGTCGTTGTGCCGGTGCCGTTGTAGTTGCGGGCAGAATAGATGATGTCCTTACCCAAGAGGAAGGTCACTACCCCGACTTGGTTTTTCGGCAACACGTCATTTTCGTTCACACACGGACCGTTCCACGAAGTACCGCCGAAGCCGTTCCACACAATGTAGTTGGTGCCGCTGCCGAACTGTATCGCCAAACGCGTATCGGCGCGCACGGCACTCGGCATATAATACTCGACCGAGAAGGCGAGTTGCTTGCCGTTCGCAAGATCGTCTGCCGTGATGCCGATATCCGCCAACGAAAGCGTGAAGCCGGCGTTATGGGTGCTCATCTTCGCACCGTACAGATCGGTGTCGGGAATTTGCACGGGGGTAAGAGCCGTAACGCTCTTCACACCGTCGTGTTTCACGCCCGCAGGATCGGTGAAATCAACCACCGCACGGTTGGTATCCAAAAGCGTTGCCAATCCGTTATACGCCGCTTTCACCGCTTCCAGCGTGTCGTAGCGGTCAAGCAAAGAGGCGTCGTCCGCAAGCGCTTCGGCCGCTTTCACCGCCGCCGTGTAGTTTGCCACCGATTCGGCGGTGAAGAGGTTCAAATTTTTCGCGTCAAAGTACGCGTCATAGGCCGCCTCGTCCAACGCGATCGCTTTCTGTGCCGCGTTCAGATCGGCTTCGGCCGTTTGTGCCGCCGTCATACCGAAGGAGAACCCATCGAAGAACAGCGTGCCTGCCGCCGTCGCCGTGCCGCCGAACGTGAAGGACGCGGCATCCACCGCCGACAGATCGAAGGTGACCAGTTGATATTTGTCGGCATTGGCGGCGAGTGTCACCGATGCCGCCCCGTCCACCGTGTTCACGGCGGTGGTGCCGTTCACGGTAAGGGTGAGCTGCGCCGCGGTTTTGCCCGCGTTCATCACCCACACCGACAGGGTGTTATATTTCGCAAAGGATTGCTTCACACTTTCATACGTGAGGATGGGAGCGACGGTAAAGTTGCCGTCGAAATCCACACGCAGAGCGCCCGTGCCTTCTTTTTGCAGGGTGTCGGTATATCCGTAGACGGCGCCCGTCACGGAGAAGGAGGGACGGAAGGCGGTGGCGTATTCCTGCGTGAAAGCGGAATCGTACACCCACACGTCTTTATCCGCGAGCATCCAATCCTGCGCGGTGAAATAGTCAAGCGACGCATCCGGTTTCATAGTGGTGTCGTTCAACTGTACCGTGCGGAAGGGAGAGGCGGGAATGTTCGCAGAGTTTGCGAGGTTCGCGCCTTGGTTGAAGTTGTCGAACGCATACATCGCGTTCTTCGGATCGTTCACACGGTTATTCCACACCTTCACGGTGTCGGCATCCACCAGCACCGCTTCGGCGTTCACGTACACGCCGTCGGCGCCGGCAATGGTGAACCCGTGCAGATTCGCCGTGCCGTCAATGGATTTCAGTCCGTCGCCCACACGATCAAAGGTGAGGTAGATCGCACCATCTTTGATCTCCATGGATTTGTAGACGGGGGCGGTGTATTCCTCGTTGCCGCCGTACACCATGTTCATCGCCGCCGCGGCAAAGCGTTCGCCCACAGGCATCTTCACACGCGGGTGGATCGGGTTGGTGGTGGACACACCGTCCTCTCTCATGTGATCGAGCGGCAGGTCATAAATGGGAAGCATGGCGGTGGTGTCGGCATCGCACAGTTTCCAACCGCGTTCCATATACATGGCCAGATAGCCGAGGTGTTGCTGATTGGAAGAACCGTTATCGTAACGGTAGGGCGCAACCTGTGCGAAGATGAAGGGCATGTCGCCGTTTTCAAAACCGAAAACTTCACCCCAGCTCTTCTTCAAAAGTGCCAGTTCAATATCGTAGATTTCCGAACGATTCGAGTTGCTTTCGCCCTGATACCAGATGGCACCCGCCACGTTCAAGCCCGCCAACGGGCCGATCTTCTGGTTATACCACGTGGCCATGGTGCCGTTGGAGGTGGACCAGAATTCCTCGTCGTAGTAAAGACCGCGCTTGAAGAGTTCCGATTTCAAGGTGGTATCCGCCGCGATCGCTTCGCGGGAGATCCACGCTTCGATCTGCGTGGCACCGATCGCGGTGTTCAGGAAACCGACGGGAACATCCAACTGCTCTTGCAGTTTGTTTGCAAACACAAACGCCGTGGCGGAAATGTACGCAGAGGACAACGTGTTGGTATCGGTGCCGTCCAGCCAGTAGGCCTTGGCAATGTCGCGCGCGGGATCCAACAACACCTCGCCCGACGGTTTGGTGGGCATAAAGAACACGCGCACGTTTTCGTTTTTCCAGCCGAGCATTTCATCCTTGTCGGCCACCACGGCAATCTGCAGTTCCATGTTGGACTGGCCGCCCGCGATCCACAGTTCACCAATCAGCACGTCGTTGATGGTTTCATCCAGATCACCGCCGTATACGTGAATGGAATAGGTATCGTAACCGCCCTTGCGCGCCGCAAATGCGAGGTCAAAGCGGCCGGTTTCATCCACCGTGGCGGTAACGGTTTCCAACTTTTCTTCGCCCTTGTACAATTCGGCGGTCATTTTGGTGCCCGCTTCGCCGTAGCCGAACATGTTCATCGGCTTGTTCTGCTGGAACAGCATGCCGTCCGAAAACACGGTGGGCAACAAGGTGGTCGGCTCGGTGGAGGTCAGATCCACCAAACGCACCGCCGTCACCTTCAAGGTGACCGCACCCGTCAACGCTTTGGACCAACCGCTGATATAGACACGCATGTAGTTGATGGCGGAAAGATCGATCTCGCCGCCCGTTTTATTCATCATAGAAAGCGGGATCGTATAGGTGCGCTCATTCACTTCCCAATCCATCGAACCGATGTTGTAGGACAATTCGTTCTTGTCGCATGCGCCCCCGGAAGTCAATTCGATCTGTCCGTTCGCGCCTTTCAAGCCCGCCACGTCACCCGTCGCGGTAATGTCGATCTCCAAAGCGAGTTTCGCAGGGTTGTGCGCCGATGCGTCAATGGCCGCGAAGGTACTGCCTTGCGCAAACGTACCCCCTACCGCCACCGTCTTATCCAGCGTGAAGGGAATCTCACCCACAAGATAGGTGGTATCGTACGTGGGTTCTTCCGCCACTTCGGCCGCACGACTCATATCCACCACCGCCACGTCCACCAAACGGACAACGTGGGTGTTGGTGGGAACCGAGAGATTGCGCCACCAGAAGAAGGTGAAATCCTTGTTTTCAAAATCAAATCCTTTGCCCGAACGCGCGGTGTTGAACGGCAACAGCACGTCGTTCCACACACCGGGTTGCAAGGGACTGCCATCCACCGTTTTGATGCCTTGGACGCCCCATTCCAACTTCGTGCCGCCGTTTTCACCCGCGAAGGTATCGGACAGGAAGATGTAACCCGTGTTCTTTTCCATGAACGCATTACTTTCGGGATTTTCGGTATCCATATAGAAGATACGTGCCGAAAGTGCCAGATTACTCGGCTTCACACCACTCATATCCACCGTGATATCTCTCACCCACGAGCTGTACTCATAACTCGTACCGCTGGGAGTCAGACTGTTCGGAGTGGGAATCGAAGCCACCACATAGTTATCCATCGGATCACGCGCCTCTTCGGTGAGATCCACGATGCAGACGTTCGAATAGGTAACGGTATACGTATCCGTCATCGCGGCAAGCCAGTTCACTTGGAACGCACGCATATAGTTGATGGCGGCATAGTCAATCGAGCCGCCACTTGCCGAGGCATCCGCAAACTTCAAAGTATAGGTGTGTTTGCCTTCACGATACGGCAAATTAGAAATTCTCCAGCCGATCTCGTTCTTATCCCACGTGCCCGAGGAGGTAAGTTCGATCCAGGCATCCCCCCAACTGTGGAAATGTTGCATACTGCCGGGAGTGGTGACGTTGTGGATCTCCAGATCGAACTGCAACGCCAGGTCGGCAGGATCGTAATCCGAAAGATCCATGGCGGGCGAGATGCCCACACCCTTGCTGTAACCAGCGGCTTTGTCGGTGCCGTTGCCCGTTATCGTAGAGGTCTGAGCATAAGGAATCGTGGTGATCTGCTGCGGTTTGAACGCAGGGCGGGACATATCCACCACCGACAGATCGGCCATTTTCACCGTCCAAGTGTTCTTTTGGACGTCCATAAACTCCGGCCAAATGAAGGTCAGGCTATCGGTAGCGGGATCAAAGGTGCCGTTGCTGAGCGTAGCCACCGAAAACGGCAACACCACGTCGTTCCACACGCCCGGTTTCAGCGGTTGGCCGTCGGCGCGGACGATATCGCTCTTTTTCCACTCGACTTTCTTTCCTGCGTTAAATTCGGTGGTGGCAAACATACGGACGGTTGCCTCTTCCCAAAACGCGTTGGAGGTGTAGTCCGCGCTGTCCGAATAATAAATGCTGAACTGCAACGCGAGATCCTCCATCGCCACATCCTTGGTGTCGATGGTCAGGTCACGGCGCCACAGATTGCCGTAGGTGTACGGCCCCGCCCCGCTGACAGCCGCTGTCGCGCTTTCAAAAGCGGTGCACAACGCGCGGTTGTCGGTCGACAACGCGGCATTGCTCTCCGCCTGCGGCGCGGTTTCGGCAAACGCAAAACTGCACGGCACAGCCGAGCAGAACAGCGCCAGCGTCAACACGATCGCCAACATACGTCTGAATTTCATAGTGGTATCCCCTTTCAAATGTGATAAAAAACACGTATAAATACACGGTTTGTTGTAACACTCGCCCAGTTCGATGTCAAGAAGAATATTCACATCCGCACATTCTGCATAGTTAGCAACAAAAAAATACATGTTTCCCGTTTCAAAATAAAGATTTACAAACTCACATTACAATGGTATAATTGTAGTCACCGTCTATAGTAAAAGGAGAACGTCATGAAAAAAGTAATGTGGATGTATGCAAAATTTCCGTTGATCGCCAAGATCGCTTTGGGTGTTGCGGTTGGTGTGTGTTTGGGGCTGTGGGTGCCCGGCGCCGCCTTCGTCACCGTCTTCGGCGACTTGTTTGTGGGCGCACTTAAAGCCATTGCGCCCATTCTCGTATTCGTATTGGTCATCGCCTCGCTGGCAAGTGCCGGCGAAGGGATCGGTAAGCGCTTCCGCACGGTGATTGTGTTTTATTTGGTCAGCACGTTTTTGGCCGCCACGATCGCGGTGGTGGGCAGTTATTTGTTCCCCGTGACCATCCCGTTGGGAGATGCGGCAAGCAACTCCGCCCCTACCGGTCTGGGCGACGTGTTTAAGACCTTGCTGGGCAATATGGTAACCAATCCCATCACCGCCATCGCAAACGGCAACTATCTGGGCATTCTCACCTGGGCAATCGTGTTGGGATTGGCGCTGCGTGCGGCCGGCGACAAAACAAAAAACGTGTTGAACGACCTGTCCGCCGCCGTGTCCAAAACGGTGGCATGGGTAATTCAACTGGCTCCTTTCGGCATCCTCGGTCTGGTGTATTCCTCCATCGGGGAATACGGTGTCGCCATCTTTGCGGATTACGGTAAGGTGCTTTTGTTGCTGGTGGGCTGTATGTTGGCCGTGGCACTTGTGGTGGATCCGCTGCTCGTGGGCATTGCGCTGAAACGCAACCCCTATCCCCTGGTGTTTAAGTGCTTTAAAGAATCGGGTATCACCGCCTTCTTCACCCGCAGTTCCGCCGCCAACATTCCCGTGAACATGAAGTTGTGCGAAAAACTGGGATTGGATAAAGAATACTATTCGGTCGCCATCCCGCTTGGCGCCACCATCAACATGGACGGTGCGGCCATCACCATCACGGTGATGTCGCTGGCCGCCGCATTCTCGCAAGGAATCCAGGTCAACATCCTCATCGCTGTTCTGCTCAGTTTTGTGGCCACCCTCGGCGCGTGCGGCGCTTCGGGTGTCGCGGGCGGTTCGCTGCTGCTCATTCCCATGGCTTGTTCGCTGTTGGGCGTGGGGCAGGACGTTGCCATGCAGGTGGTGGCCGTCGGCTTCATCATCGGCGTGGTGCAGGATTCGCTCGAAACCGCTATCAACTCGTCGGGCGACGTGCTGTTCTGCGCCACCGCCGAGTTCCGTGAGCGTCAAAAGCGCGGCGAAAAAGTGGAGTTCTGATATAATGACAAAAAGAAGCGCCCCTTGCGGGGCGCCTCTTTTTGTCGTCTGTTTTACAGTTCGGGCACAAAGCAGGGCATCAGTTGCAGTTTAAACAGATTCGCTTTGTGACGTTTGTCGATCATGGCTTTCTTCTGCTCATCGGCGATCTCACCCGTGCGGATATATACGTCCAGTTCCGCATAGGTGAACCCGAGATTCTCCTCGTCCGACTTGCCGCACAACCCGTCGATGGGGGTTTTATCCACCAATTCACGGGGTAAGCCGAGCCGGTAACCGATGGCTTTCACTTCGGTGACGGTAAGATTGGACATCGGCGAAAAATCGCCCACCGAGTCGCCGTACCGCGTGGAATATCCCACCCAGTCTTCCGAAAGATTACAGGTGTTCACCACCCGCCCGTTACAACTTTGCGATACCGCATACAAGGTGGTCATGCGCACCCGCGGCGGAATGTTTTGCAACGTCTGCGCTGTCAGCGGCAGATCGGCAGGCAAATTCGCCTTCAACCCCTCAACAGCATCGTTGATGTTCACTTCGTAATGTGTAATACCCAAGTGATTCACCAATTTATACGCCATGTCAATATCGTGCTGTTTGCCTTGCGGCATCAGCACGCCGATCACCCGTTCGCGTCCCAATGCCTCCACACAAAGCGCTGCGGCCACCGAGCTGTCCTTGCCGCCCGAAATACCGACCACCGCGTTGCATCCGGGGCCGTTTTGTTCAAAGAATGTGCGTATCCACGCCACACATTGGTCTTTCACTTTTTGCGCATCAAACACCATAATGTACCCCCTGCTACCGTTTCATCGTTTTTCGACCACATCGATCTGGCACATCCGCATGGTGGTGAGTGCCGCCGCATGACTTGCGGGAGTCACGCCCGCACAACACGCAGCATCCACGCGGACAGTCGATTCGGGAAAAGTCGCTTTGATGATAAGTGCGTTGGACACCACGCAGATATCGGTGCAAAGCCCCACCAGCTCCACCTCTTGCAATGTTTCTTCCCGCCAATGCGGCCAACCGAAATTCGGTTTGTCAATAATGCGGCACCCCGCCGCATACACCCCGTCGGCGATCTCCCAACCTTTCGTTCCCTTAATGCAATGAGGAACGGGCAGTTTTTGCCCCTCGGGTGTGTTCAAATACTCCTCACCGTGGGTATCGCGGGTGTAAATGACTTCGTCGCCGTTTTGCAAATACTCTTTAATTTTGGCTTTCACACGCGGCACAATCGCCACCGCTTCGGGGGTGCCCAGCGCCATGTCGATAAAATCGTTTTGCATATCCACCACAATCAGCGTCTTTTTCACAAAACCTCACCCTTCCACCGTTTCGTATTCCAGCGGCGCCAACAGGTCGTGACGCGTAATATCGTTCCCTTACCCTTCATTTTGCACGGTATAAGTATACCCCACCAGGCGCCATATGTCAACACGCAAAGCGGATATGAAAATCGGTCCTTACACTTTTATCCATCCGCAGGCACACAAAATCCGCCCGAAAAATTTCGGGCGGATATATTCGCTTTACAAATCCAATTATGCAAATTTGGTACAGCCTGTGCGGCAACAGGAAGAAGTCGCTTACTTTCATTCGCCTATGGTAAATCCAAACTCATTTGTATTCGTCTTTCAACTTCAATATCTTCTCTTCAATTTTTTTGATTACTTCTTTAAATTCCTCATCCGTTTTTCCTGTGGGATCTGTCAGTTCCCAATTGTCATCAAACGCTCTGCCGATAAACGGGCACGACACATTACAGCCCATTGAAATTGCCACGTCGGGATCCGGAATGTCGGTAATCAATTTTGAATACTGTGTTTGTTCCATATCAATCCCATATAATTCCTTCACAATTCTAACCGCATCCGGATTGATGTTGGGTTTTGTTTCTGTTCCGGCAGAATACGATTCAAAAACATCCGATGCCAAGCGCTTTCCCAATGCTTCTGCAATTTGACTGCGACACGAATTGTGCACACAAACGAAGGCTATCTTTTTCTTTGTCTTTTTATAAAACGGGCACTCTTCCCTTATGCATTGATTGTTCATATAAGAGCGAGAACAGGTTACTTGATCCGCTTCCATCTTAACCCCTAATTTCTCGTCTGTAAATCGGATCGCTTCAATCATAGCAAGATAAGAATCTCTTTTACAACAACGAGGACCGCCGTGTTCTCCGATTGCCTTTAAGGCTCTTGCTGTCATTTGATTGGAAAGTCCCCAAGACTCTTTGGCCAAGGGGGTTGACTTTAATGCAACGGAAATGTACATGCCCGTGCTGACACCCGCGCCACAGGCACCCCAAAACCCACAAGCACCACCGGGAACCTGCTTTCCTCTTTTTTGCATTTCATAAAGGGCGGGTTTTAAATCTATCTCTCCGCCCGCGTTCTTATATGCCGTCAAAAGCGCGGAGCCGACCATGCTGTGATGTTCCGGACCGTGCATATGGCAAGTCGGCATACACATCATTTCTTCCATGATCTCTATGGGGTTCGCGGAATTGCTGTTAACACATATCGAAATAATTTCATCCATTCCGTTTGTATGACATTCATCACAAACAAAGTGTCCGTTTATGCACCTTGTTTTACTGCTTTGCCTTTTGTGGCAAAGCACACATTCCATTACCTCATCCGTGTCAAGATATTTCAACGGCGCTTTGCAAATTAAGCATTCTTCGTTCATACAAATTGCCTCGCAAAATCTTTTTTGTTTTATTGAATCCCATTATATCACAATGTGCTTAAAATAGAAAGCCCTTTGCAAAAAAGCGCTCTGCCGAAAAAACGGCAGAGCGCTTTTTAACAGATCCGAGTATCTTCTCCCCTTGACGGCGGTCCAGGCCGCAGCACACAAAGCGCGGGATTATTCATTGACAAACTTAACTGCCGTGCCGTACACGATTACTTCCGCGGCGCCCTGCATAACAGCAGAAGAAGCATAGCGCACGTTCACAATCGCATCCGCACCCAATTCTTCTGCTTCTGCAACCATTCTTTTGGTGGCAAGTGCTCGCGCTTCATTCATCATTTCATTATAGGCTTTCAGTTCTCCGCCAACCAACGTTTTAAAACTTTGCGCAATGTCCTTGCCGATGTGTTTTGATTGAATAGTACTTCCTTTCACAAGAGAAAGCGTCTCCAATTCTTTCCCGCTGATAAAATCAGTATTTACTAATATCATCTTCCTCACCTTTCTTTATTTCATGTATTCTTTCTGCACACACATAAATCATGGCCCCCGAAAGCGCAAGCGGAATAATGCCCAAGAGGTATTTCCATATCCCGTTAAGCAAAGAAATTAGGAATCCGAAGTATGTAATGTAATACAGTATCAGAATAACCGTAACGATAATGGGGGCGATCATTTTCTTTTTGTGAGTATTCAACTTTTGCACCACCGTAGATTACTTGTTGTTTTTATTATACCATACGTCGGTCACAAACACAATATGGTTAACAAAAATCACCCTGCCGATTCTGTAGGGTGATGATTTTTCTTGCGGATCCGATTCACCTAGATCAACCCTTAATTGCAACCGGTACTGCAAGGGAGAAAGAGCTCATCATCCCATTTCTATTGTTGCAACATGCGGTCTATGGTCAGAAGAGATGATTTCGGGGATATCCGCGCTGCTCACCGTTAAATCATTGCTGACAAATATGTAGTCAATTTTAACGGTAGGAGCGTCTGAAGGATAACTTAACTTAGGAGAAGAAAAATCGCGTGCGGTGTCATACAGTCGCTGCATAATGGGAACAAGAATCGGATTGTCAGGTTCCATATTAAAATCGCCCATAAGCACACAACGTTCTTTAGGCAAATTGGAAACAGCGGTTTTTACGGCGTTTTCTTGTTCATCCGGATTAAGTCCGAAGTGGCTTACCAACACATGAATACCGCCGCCCACATCAACGGTTGCTTTTAAAAGACAACGGGTTTCGTAATATCCGTCGCATCTCTTGATTTTAGGGTTCGGAATCAAGATGGTTTCGGCGGATGTTATGGGATACCGTGAAACGAGAGCGTTTCCGTATGGGTTTTCACCGCCGACACGAATAGCTTCAGCGAAATAGTAATGATATCCCAGTTTTTCTGCAAGTATTTTTGCTTGTGCTTCATATTCGGCATCTTGGCCTTTATCGCGAATTTCTTGAAGTCCTATTATATCTGCCTCGCACGTTTTAATCGTATCTGCAATCATATCAAAATCAATTTGTTTTGTTATGAAATTCAAGCAGTGTTGCGTATTATAACTCATGATTTTAATTTTCACTTTATTTCACCTCATTTTATTCGCTGATATTGTATAGTTTCATTAATTATATCACGTTATCATAAAAAAGCAAGATTTATGTAAAACCCCCACCGATTGCTTGGTGGGGAGTGACGGTTTATGAAATTATATCTTATTTCATTTCTTTGATAACAGCCTGTGGTGCTGACCGCGAAAGAGGGGAAATTAAATTTTCTTTTTCATAAGTCCGTGCTTATTGCAATAAATATACAGATAGCCACTGCCGCGGAAATTGAGGCGGGTTTCGGCATTGCCTTCGGAATAGAATTTCACGAATTGTACTCTGTCTGAGGTCAAATAGGCAACAAAGGAAATGTAATGTTCTTTTGTCATATCGTGATTGACGATAACAAAATGTTCATCTTCCACTTTTTCTATGGTTATTTGGTGATTTTCATCAATTTCTTCTGCTTCAAGCGGTGGCAAAGTTATTCCGTGGCAACTGATAACCGCATCGCCCACCGTTCTAATAATATTGTTACAAACAGGACAAACATAAAATTTTGAACGAAGCATATTTGCGGAAACATTTTTATTTATAACGGCATTGCCCGATATCAGTTCCATAACCGAAACCGATAGTGCCTTTGCAAGCGGTTCAATTAAGGTTATATCAGGAAAACCTTTTCCTGTTTCCCATTTTGACACAGCTTTACTGCTAACACCTAAAATATCCGAAAGTTGTGTTTGGGTAATTCCTTTTTTCTCCCTAAGGCTTTTAATGGTAGAACCTGTTATGTAAGTGTCCATATAAATCGCTCCTTTACAAAGCTATTATAGTCTCCTTACATAACCTTC
>JAZSHJ010000012.1:0-3655 GCA_045533175.1 Acutalibacteraceae bacterium | reverse complement strand
ACGACAGAATGCTGAAAGAATATGTCGACACCCACAACCGCGAGATCTATTCCCTGATGCTGGATGCCTACAAGAACGGCAATGCAGCGTTGGCTGAAGCGTACGGTAAGACCTTGTGGCAGGTGGACGAAAACGGAACGGTCGTGCCGATGGCGATGGATACTTCGGCCGCTTCAAGTCACACTGCAAAGCAAAATGCGTTTGAAAAGCAACTTCAGCTGGATAAGGTGACGGGGAATACCGGTGCGGCGAGCGAGGGCGCAAGCAAAGAGGACGAAAAGACGGGTTACGATGAGTTTGGCTTCTCGCGCAAATACGGCGATCACATTCAAGAGGCGCGCGAGTTGGTCATCGCGGCCGTGCAGACCGGAATCACCCGCGTGCGCGAGGCAAACACCAACCGTGCACTGGATTTGATCTACCTTGTGGGAGAGCAGACCAAGGAAAAGGGAAGCGATGGCTACATGAACGCGCAGACCTTTGAAAAACTGTTGCGCTACGTGGGCTTCACGCCGTCACAATACAACGAATACGTGCGCAAAATGAAGCAAGGGAACCAACTGAAACCGAGCGCGCAAGAAAAGCCTTCGGCGTTGGCTCCCACCATGCAACGGCAAACGCCGATCGCGTTGGATCGATAAAGGAGGACGGCAATGGAAAGACAAGTGAAGATCACGGTGGATTCCGTGGGCGGCGTTTTCCCCAAAACACCGCAATATGCAGGCGTGCAGGGGGAACATAACGCCTGCCGCGTAACGTTTGACGTGACGGCATGGGCGAACGCGCCGTTCTTGTATCGCGGTGAGTTCGTGGGCGGCGACGGCATGGGCGGCACAACCGAAGTTCTGACAGCCGATGCGGGGTGCGTGTCCTTTCTTCTCCCCGCGGCGTGGACGGCGGCGGGCGGACGTGCTGTGGCGCGACTGGTTGCGGCCGTTACGGTGAACGGCGAAGAAACGCAGACGGTATACGCCGTGGACGCGCCGCTCTATTTCGCCGCAAAGCAAGAGTTCGGCGACACCGTGCGCGAAGCCGTGTACACGGGTTTCACCGCACTGGCCGAATCGGTGCAAACGGCGGTGGCTACGGTGGAGGAAAAACTGGCGGACGGCTCATTTATCGGCCCGCGCGGACCTGAAGGCAAGCAGGGTGTTTCGGGCGTGTACGTGGGAGGCGGCGAAATGCCCGAGGGGTACAACGTACAAATTGACCCCGACGGGGATGCATCCTTGCGCCTCGATATCGGCACGGTGGAAACGCTGGAAGCGGGGCAATCCGCCGCGGCATCGATCACCGGAACGGCCGAGGCACCCATCTTGAATTTGGGGTTGCCGCGAGGTACGGACGGCACGGACGGCACAACGCCCCACATCGGTGAAAACGGGAACTGGTGGATCGGCGACATCGACACAGGAACCAAAGCGCAAGGGCAAGATCTCACCGCTAAAGAATGGACACTTTTTCACGACACCACGCTTGCCGAATCGGTGGTGGATTACACGGTCAATCCTACCGAGAAATACAAGGAAGTGTTTGTGCAGTGTGCGTTGGTGATGGATCCCGTTGAGGGCGAGTCTAAGGCGGTAGATATTATCATAGGCCGTTCTACGGTTAACGTGACGAGATGTTCCGTTACGCTGTCCGCCGGCAAAAAAGTGAATTTCCGTGCTCACGGGCAGTTAACTCCGTACAAAACCATTATGTATGAGTCCTGTGCGGCTGTTGGTAGTGCAATGGGACACCCCATAAGCAGTTGTGCGGATGCCAGCACGAAAGCGTTTGACTATTTCACCGAGATATTTTTGCAGACGAGCAACAAATCGGTATACAAACTCGGTGCAGGTTCTACCATCAAGATTTGGGGGCGGTAAAAATGGAAAAAATGAAACGATTCGTTGACGGTGAGTATATCCAACTGACCGATGAAGAGGTAGCCGCACTGCAACAGCAAGCGGCAGTCTCGGCCGAAAGAACACTGGAAGAGCGGCTTTCGGCACTGGAAGCGTTGCTGAACGAAAGGGGGGAGGCATAATGGCCATCTTACGTGTGCGGGATGAAAACGGAATGGTGCACGCCGTCCGTGCGTTGCAAGGGCAAAAGGGCGAGGCAGGCGCGGGTGTGCACATCGGCAGTTACGTGGGAAGAGGCGGTTACCCTGGGGCACGATACATCGACTTGCGCTCATCGCACGTGCGTGCGGTGTTGTTGATGGCCGAGGATCCCGCCGTGTTGCCGCTCACGCTTGTCACCGCCGGCGGCGTGACGGTAAACGGCAATCACGTCGCATGGCTGACGGATGCTTACATTGACGGCACGATGGATATTGGTGTGATGTACGAGGCTAATTTGGAAGGCGTGGCGTATCACTACATCGCGTTTGTTGAGGAGGCGGAGTCATGAACGAAACGCTGTTGGTAGCGGTGCTGTCCTTTGCGGGCACGCTCATTGGCACGGTTGGCGGCATTTTGGCCGCCAACCGCCTCACCACCTACCGCTTGGAACGCTTGGAAAAGCAAGTCGAAAAACATAATCAAGTGATCGACCGCGTGTACAAACTGGAACAGGCGGATGCGGTGGAGGAGGAAGAGATCAAGGTCATCAACCACCGCTTACACGATCTGGAACAATATCATAAAGGAGGAGTATCGGTATGAAAGAGAAACTGCGTTCGTGGGCACTGTGGGTGTCGATGGCGGCACTGGTGGTGTTCTGTGTGAAAGAGTTCGGCGGGGTGGGTATCGCCGGTTCGGTAAACGGACTTTTGAACGTGCTGTGTCCCGTGCTGGTGGGGTTTGGTATTGTGAACAACCCCAACAGCCGTGACAGTTTGTGAGGTGCGCCATGGCTGTGAAGACCTATTCCAAAAAACAGGATGGTGCCACCAAACTCTCCCCGCACTTTCGCGTGCGGGAGTTCGCCTGCCCTGCGACCGACACGGTGAAGATCGACTTGCAACTCATCGAGATCTTGGAGCGACTGTACGACTATCTCGGGTGCAGTAAGATCATCATCACGAGCGGATACCGCACCGCCGCCTACGACCGCGAAGTGGGCGGTAACGGCAGTGGATATCACACCAAGGGGCGCGCCGTGGATATCAACTGCTGGCGCGGCAACGGCCGTATTTACGGCAGTGAGATCTGCTGTGCGTTGCAGGAACTCGGGTGGAACCGCGGCATTGGGTGGATCGCGGGATGCGCGGTACATATCGACACCCGCACCGCCCGCTATTGGTTCGATGAGCAAAACGGAAACCGCTCGATCGGGGACGATTGGTATGCCTACATGGAATCAAAAGGACACCGCGTGCCCCGCCCGCAAAAAGGCGACGTAGACGGCAACGGCACGGTAGATTCCACCGATGCGCGCTTGGCGCTCCAAGCCGCGGTGGGAAAGGTGACGTTCAACGAAAAACAGAAGATCGCCGCCGACCAAAACGGCGACGGCAAGGTAGACTCCACCGATGCGCGAAAGATTTTGCAAAAAGCAGTAAAAAAATAAGCGATACCCTCCCGCGAATTTCCACGGGAGGGTAAACGCGAATATGAGGGATGAATATGTTAGATGCCAAGATCTTCGGTGAAGCACCACGCTTTGACGAAAAAAGAGACCTACGGGAGCAGGTTCGGGAAATAATGGAGTGGCAGCAAAAGGC
>JAZSHJ010000113.1:0-4197 GCA_045533175.1 Acutalibacteraceae bacterium | reverse complement strand
AAGGAAAAGGAAGTGCAGATCGCGCTGATCAAGGCGGATCCGAAGAACGCGAACAAGCCGGAGCAGATCGTCGAAAAGATGGTGGAGGGCAAACTCCGCAAGTTCTTCGAGGAAAACTGTTTGCTGCAGCAGGCGTTCGTGAAAGACGGCGACATCACCGTCGGCCAGTACGTCGAAAACTGTGCGAAGGCGGCGGGCGGCTCGCTCAAGTTGGTGGAATACACTCGCTTCGAGAAGGGCGAAGGCTTGCAGAAGCGCGAAGACGATTTCGCGGCGGAAGTTGCCAGCATGATGGGCTAATATCCCTTACGGGACTGTTCCTGGAACAGTCCCGTAATTTTTTTGCAAAACAGTTGCCTTTTTCACCAAAATATGGCATACTGTTAGAGTAAAGACTCTGCGGGACGGTGACACAGAAAATTTACGGGAAAACCGCAGGAATTTCTTTACATACCGCACAAAATATAGTACAATATTGTTTGGATGATATTAAGCAGAGGAGAGGGACACTATGACACCGAAATACAAGCGTGTACTGTTGAAACTCAGCGGCGAGGCTATGGCCGGTAATAACAAGATGGGGTTGGATTTCGATACCGTTCTTACGGTGTGCAAAGCGGTGAAGGAATGCAGCGACGCGGGTGCCGAGATTGCCATTGTGGTGGGCGGCGGCAACTTCTGGCGCGGCCGTTCCAGCGGCAAGATGGATCGCACCCGTGCGGATCACATGGGCATGCTTGCCACCACCATCAATGCGCTGGCGTTGGCGGATGCGCTGGAACAGCTCGGCTGTGAGGTGCGTGTGCAAACGGCGATCGCGATGAACGAGATTGCCGAACCGTATATCCGCAATCGCGCGGTGCGTCATTTGGAACGCGGGCGTGTGGTGGTGTTCGGTTGCGGCACGGGCAACCCCTTCTTCTCGACCGATACGGCGGCGGCTTTGCGCGCGGCGGAGATCGAAGCAGACATTATTCTGAAAGCCAGCATGGTGGATGGCGTGTATGACAGCGATCCCAAAACCAATCCGAACGCGGTGAAATACGATGAACTGACCTTTACCGAAGTGCTGAACAAGGAGTTGAAGGTGATGGATGCCGCCGCGGCTTCGCTGTGTCGCGATAACGGATTGCCCATTCTGGTGTGCAATCTGGATGATCCGCAGAACATTGTACGCGCCATCGGCGGCGAGCCGATCGGCACCATTGTGCGATAATAAAATAAGGAGTTTGTATTATGAAGGAACTGTTTCGTGTAACCGAAGAAAAAATGCAAAAGTCGGTGCAGGGCTTGATGAACGAGTACGCCGCCATCCGTGCGGGCCGTGCAAACCCTGCCGTGCTGGATAAAGTGCGTGTGGACTACTACGGCGTGGAAACCCCCGTTAATCAGATGGCGGCGGTGTCGGTGCCGGATGCGCGCACCTTGATGATCCAGCCGTGGGATAAGACCACGCTGAAAGCGATCGAAAAGGCGATCCAAACGTCGGATATCGGTATCAACCCGCAAAACGACGGTACGGCAATTCGCTTGGTGTTCCCGCCGTTGACGGAAGAACGTCGCCGCGAACTTGGCAAAAACGTGCTGAAGATGGGCGAGGATTTCAAGGTATCGGTGCGCGGCATTCGTCGCGACTCGTTGGAAAAGTTGAAGGCGATGAAGAAGAACAACGAGATCACAGAGGACGATCAGGCGAACGGCGAAAAGAAGATGCAAACGTTGACCGACAAGTACTGCAAAGAGATCGACGATATTGCTTCGGCCAAAGAGAAGGAAATCATGGAACTGTAAGATGTGCCGTGTAAAAGCAGGACTCCGCCGCTGTGTCGGAGTCTTACTTTTTAAGGGAGGTCATGAAGATGGCTTTGTTTAAGAAAAAAGCGCCGACGCAAGAGGTTGCGGTGTTACCCACTCACGTGGCGATCATCATGGACGGTAACGGTCGCTGGGCAAAGAAGCGCGGATTGCCGCGCACCGCAGGTCACGTGACGGGCGCGAAGGTGTTTCGCAACATCGTGCGTCATTGCGAAGCACGTGGAATCGGCTACGTGACGGTGTATGCGTTTTCCACCGAAAACTGGAAACGCCCGCCCGAAGAAGTCGCGGCCATTATGAATCTTTTGCGGGACTATCTGAAAGAGTCGTTGCGGGATTTCAAAACCGAAGATATCCGCGTGCGCTTTTTGGGCGATCGCGCTCCGCTGTCGGAGGATATTCGCACCTTGATGGAAGAAGCGGAGCACAGCACCGCCGACAAGACGGGTATGTGCCTCAACATTGCGCTGAATTACGGCGGGCGGCACGAACTTACGGCGGCGATGCGTGCTATTGCACAGCAGGTGGAGGAGGGTACGCTGTCCTCGGCGGATATCACCGAGGATACGATATCTGCGCACCTGTACACAGCGGGCCAGCCCGATCCCGATCTGATCGTGCGGCCGAGTGGGGAACACCGTTTGTCGAACTATCTGATCTGGCAGGCGGCCTATGCCGAATATGTGTTTATGGACGATATTCTGTGGCCGGATTTTACGGCGGCGGATATGGATGCGGCGTTGGCGGAATATGCACGGCGTAACCGCCGTTTCGGCGGCGTGTAAAAACCCCCGAAGATCTCCACGAAAGAGGGCATACTCTATGATGACAAGAATAATCAGCGGAGTGATCGCCGCGACATTGGCGGTTGTTGTTATGCTGTTTGGCGGTGTGATCGGCATCGCCGTTGCCATGGCGCTGATCGGCTCGCTTGCGGCGTTTGAACTGCTCAGGGCGGCGGGCTTTTCGGCACGTGACCGTATTCCCGCAGCCGCGACAGCAATGGCCTGCCCGCTGCTGCTGTTGGTCAGCGGTCAGCTGGTGCTGATGCTGTTTGCTGTATATGTGCTGTATGTGCTGGTGGAAAGCGTGATGCGCCACGCCACCCTCACCCCCGAACGGGCGGCGCTGAAAGTGATGTTGCCGTTGATTGCGGCAGGCGGTTTCACGGCGGTGGCGGCACTTCGCATGCACAGCGCGGACGGGTTGTTCTATCTGTTCTTGGTGTTGGCTATTCCGTGGCTCAGCGATACGGGCGCGTACTTCACGGGTATGTGTTGCGGAAAACACAAACTCTGTCCCGTTATCAGTCCCAAAAAGACGGTGGAAGGGTTTGTCGGCGGCATTATCACTTCGGTGGCGGCTTCGTTGCTCACGGGGTATCTGTATATTCTGTTGTGCGGTCACGAGGTAACGGTGAATTGGCTGTCCCTTTCGGTGGCGGCACTTGTGGGCGCACCCTTATCGGTGTTCGGCGATTTGTTTGCCTCGGTGGTGAAACGTCGCTTCGGGGTGAAGGATTACGGCAACATTATGCCGGGTCACGGCGGTGCCATGGATCGGTTCGATTCGGTGCTTCCCGTGGCGGTGTTGTTGCTTATCTGGGTGCAATGGTGGCCCATCGTGTAAAAGGAGTTTAAAGGCTATGAGTGAGCAAAAGCGCATGGTACTGCTCGGCAGTACCGGTTCGATCGGCACACAGGCGTTGGACGTGGCAGAAAACATCGGGTTGTCGGTGTCGGCGCTGTCGGCCCACAGCCGTGTGGATCTGTTGGAAGAGCAGATCCGCCGTTTTCGTCCGCAATACGCCGCTATGAGCGATGAAACCGCCGCCGCCGATTTGAAAGTGCGGGTGGCGGATCTGCCGGTTACGGTGCTCGGCGGTGCGGATGCGTTGTGTACGCTCGCTGCCCTGCCCGAAGCGGACGTGGTGCTCAACTCCATTGTCGGTGTGGCGGGATTGCGCCCCACGTTGGCGGCACTCGCGGCGGGACACGACGTGGCGTTGGCCAACAAGGAAACGCTGGTGGCAGGCGGCGCTTTGGTGACCGAAACAGCCGCCGCACACGGGGTGAAACTTCTGCCTGTGGATAGCGAACATTCCGCCATTTTTCAATGCCTGCAAGGCGCTCCTGCCGAGCGTGCGCTCAAACGGGTGATACTCACCGCATCGGGCGGTCCCTTTTTCGGCAAAACGCGCGAACAGTTGCAGGCGGTGACCGCTGCCGATGCGCTGCGGCATCCCAACTGGGATATGGGGGCGAAGATCACCATTGATTCCGCCACCATGATGAATAAAGGTCTCGAGTTGATCGAAGCACGCTGGCTGTTTGATATGCCGCCCGAAAAGATCGACATTGTGGTGCACCGCGAAAGCATCAT
>JAZSHJ010000010.1:0-3509 GCA_045533175.1 Acutalibacteraceae bacterium | reverse complement strand
TGGTCCAACATCATCGGCGGCGTGGAACTCTGCCGTCGTAAGGCGGGCAAAGAAGTGTATGGTATGACCTTTGCTTTGCTCACTACCTCCGAAGGTAAGAAGATGGGTAAGACCGAAAAGGGTGCGGTGTGGCTGGATGCGGAAAAGACCTCGCCGTACGATTTCTTCCAATATTGGCGCAACGTGGCAGATGCGGATGTGATCCGTTGCCTCAAAATGCTCACCTTTGTGCCGGTTGAAGAGATCGCCGAGTTGGAGAAAGAGCCGAATATCAACAAGGTGAAAGAACGCTTGGCATACGAAGTAACTGCGCTGGTACACGGCAATGAAGAAGCGGATAAGGCTCTCTCCGCGGCGAAGGCGCTGTTTGGCGGTGGCGGAGATACAGCCCACATGCCGCAGACGGCCATTACCGCCGCACAGGCGGCCGAAGGCGTTTCGGTTTTGGAACTGCTGACGCTGACAGGGCTTACACCGTCCCGCAGCGAAGCGCGCCGCGCGGTGGAACAAGGGGGCGTTTCGGTGGACGATGTGAAGATCGCCGACATCAATTTTAAAGTGACCGCCGACGCCTTTGAAAAGGGATATATTGTAATCAAACGCGGTAAAAAAGCCTTCCACAAAGTGACGATCGATTGAATCGAGACGCCTGTTCACACGAACAGGCTTCTTTTTTTAAAAAAGACTTTACTTTCTCGCTGTAATATGGTAAACTGTGAACACGGGGTTCCCGATCAATGTTTGGAGGCTTGCCGCTATGAACTCGAAAATCAAAGATAAGAACACAGACTTTCTGTTTGATGCTATTTTGACATTGAAAACACCGGAGGAATGCTATCTATTCTTCGAAGATCTTTGCACCGTATCGGAATTGCGGGCGTTGTCGCAACGTATTGTGGTGGCAAAGATGCTCAACGAAAAACGGGTGTACAGCGATATCGTGGCGGCAACGGGTGCGTCCACCGCGACGATCAGCCGTGTGAACCGTTCGTTGATCTACGGCTGTGATGCCTACAACATGGTGTTCTCCCGTATGGAAAGCAAAGAGGAGGCCGACTCTTGAGTGGCTACTCCTCGTTGGCAATGGTATATGACCGCTTGATGGAAGTGGATTACAGCGAGCGTGCGGATTATCTGCTCTCGCTGTTTTCATTGCATGGCGGTAAATACGGTACGCTTTTGGATCTCGCGTGCGGTTCGGGCAGTCTGACAATGGAATTGGCACGTCGCGGCTGTGATATGGTGGCGGTGGACGGTTCGGAAGATATGCTCGCTGCCGCAAGAGAGAAAGCGGCAAACGAGCAGGCCGAAGTGTTGTGGTTATGCCAGGATATGACCGAACTGGATCTGTTCGGTACGGTGGAAGGAGCTGTCTGCACCCTCGACAGTTTTAACCATCTGCCGTCAGTTGCGGCGATCACCGAAACGTTGCGCCGCCTTTCGCTGTTTGTGGAACCGAAGGGATTGCTGATTTTTGATGTCAACACACCCTATAAGCACCGTGAGGTGTTGGGGGATAACGCGTTTGTGTATGAAGAAGAGGATTTCTTGTGTGCCTGGCGCAATCGCTATGCCGCACGTGACAATAAGGTGACGATGTGGCTGGACATCTTTGCTCTGCAGGATGACGGTATGTATGAACGGTATGAAGAAGAGATCGTCGAGAAAGCGTACTCCTTGAAAAAGTGGGAAAGTATGCTGAAAGCGGCACAGTTCACGCCGCTGGCGGTTTACGGTGATATGAGCACAGAGACCCCCACAAACGATGAACAACGCTGGGTGATTGTCGCCCGCAACGATACTACGAATTATGCGAATTGAGGATAAAACTATGGGAAAGATCACACGTTGCATCACACAAGACGGTACTGTTATGGCCATGGTGCTGGATTCCACCGATATTGTCGCCCGTGCGGAACAGATTCACAAACCATCTGCGGTGGTTACGGCGGCTTTGGGGCGGTTGCTCACCGCCGCCTCGATGATGGGCGTTATGATGAAGGGCGAAAAGGATGCCATTACGCTGAAACTGGCGGGCGGCGGCCCTGCGGGCACGATTATGGCGGTGTCCGACAGTTATGGTAACGTGCGCGGTTATGCACAGGAAACTGTGGTGGAGATCCCGCTGAAGCCTAACGGCAAACTGGATGTCAGCGGTGCGGTGGGTACCGAAGGGTTCTTGTATGTGATTCGCGACAGCGGTGAAAAAGAACCGTATATCGGTTGCACGCCGTTGTGTTCGGGCGAGATTGCCGAGGACGTTACGTCCTACTACGCCACAAGCGAACAAACGCCCACGGTGTGTGCGCTCGGTGTGTTGGTAAATCCCGATCTCACGGTCAAGACGGCGGGCGGCCTTTTGATTCAACTGTTGCCGTTTTGCCCCGAAGATGTGATCGATCAACTGGAAAAGAACATTGCCACCTTACCGCCCATGACCGAACTGCTTTCGGCAGGACTCACGCCGGAGGATATATTGGAGCGTGCGCTGACTGACATGCCGTTTGACGTGCTGGATACCTACGATCCCGCCTACCGTTGCAACTGCTCGCGTGAAAAGGTGATCGGCGCGTTCGCGACACTCACCGCACAAGAACTGCGTGACATGCCGGACGAAGAGGGGAAAGTGGAGGCAACCTGTCGATTTTGCGACGCGATTTACCGTTTTGAACGTGAGGAATTGGAGCGAATGGCAGCCGAACGCGAGGCATAAAAATCTTTTGAAAAAACTTCAAAATTTTCACTCAAAAAGGGTTGACAAGTGCGAAGTTTTATAGTATTATATAACCCGTCGCCGATGCGGCGGCAGGTATGGGGGAGCATAGCTCAGCTGGGAGAGCACCTGCCTTACAAGCAGGGGGTCACAGGTTCGAGCCCTGTTGTTCCCACCAAAACAAATTTGGCCCGGTAGTTCAGCTGGTTAGAACGCTAGCCTGTCACGCTAGAGGTCGACGGTTCGAGCCCGTTCCGGGTCGCCAAATTTGCCTCTGTAGCTCAGTTGGTAGAGCAGAGGACTGAAAATCCTCGTGTCATTGGTTCGATTCCGATCGGAGGCACCATTTTCTGCGGCTTTAGCTCATCTGGTAGAGCGCCACCTTGCCAAGGTGGAGGTAGCGAGTTCGAGCCTCGTAAGCCGCTCCAAAAACAACGGAAAGACGTCCATATTGACGTCTTTCCGTTTATACGGCGCCATAGCCAAGTGGTAAGGCACGAGTCTGCAAAACTCCGATTCCCCAGTTCAAATCTGGGTGGCGCCTCCAAAAAACTCTCGTTCTTTTGAACGAGAGTTTTTCAGTTATATTCGCTTTCGGCGAGTGATATTGCTTCGCAGTGATATTTGGACTATAGTCCAAGTTTTATTGCCTTCGGCAGTTTAAAGGCGAATAAAATATTACTGAAATCGTAAGATTTCAATATCACTTCCCGAGAAGGAAATATCACTCTGTGCGAAAAGCGCAGAATATCACTATATAAAAAGTACTACCCGAAAAAGAGTTTTGTTTTCTCTT
>JAZSHJ010000133.1:0-18939 GCA_045533175.1 Acutalibacteraceae bacterium | reverse complement strand
AAAAACCCTCTCCGAAGACTGAAAAATCGGAGGGAGGGGGTGTGTGCGGGGGAACCGTCAGGGTTCCCCTGCGCGTCGAGTGGGCAAAGCCCGCGGATAAACCCGCCCGCAGGCGGCAGACGGAGAAAAAGCCCGACGAACGTCGGGCTTTTTTGACAGTCTGAAACAGCGTATCCCACACGGGATGCGCTGTTTTGGGTTTTTCTTATAATGCGGGATCCGCAACCACGCTTTCGGGCGGCTGTTCCAATACCGACGGATCGGCCAGCAATTTGCGAAGATAGCGGAACGCCAATGCGAAATCGTGACCGGAACAAATGCGTTCGTCCATCACCACGCCGATCGGCATGCATTTTTCAAACACGATCTCTCCGTGATGGCGGCGGGGCACTTCACGGGTGTTGCCCATGGCCATAAACACGCTGGTGGTGCCGAAATTATAGCAATGGTGATAAATGTGGTTGGTCTTGATACTGGCAAGATTGGTGATACCCAGACTCGCGTGGAAGGGGCTGGCATCAATAATCGCTTTCGGAAGCAAGCCGTGTTTATCCAACCACATCAAAAACGGCACACCGATCCGCAAGAGGCCGGGGATGCTGAGCAGCGTGCTGATGAGCTTTTCGGTGGAATTGTTCTCTTCGGTCGTACGGTTGAATTCCACGTATTCATTGATCTTACGGTTCACAACGTCGATCGTATCGGTAATCTCCAACGCGATCTTGGACATAATGCCGTCATCCTGTCCGGTTTTCAACACTACCATACCGATTTTGATCTCGTTACGGGTGTACGGTTTACAGTTGACGATAAAGCGGTTGAGAAAAGGATACTTCGCCATCGTGCGCAAATACGCCGCGAGGATGAGCGCCATATGGCTGATGTGCCGCCCTTCTTTGCGTGCTGTGTTAATATAGTTCTGCATCGGTTCACAGGGGATGTCGACGGTGATCATATTCATGGCATCCGTCCGTTGCCGCATAACATGAGCCGCGACCGTGTACATCGGATCGCAATGTTTCAAACGTTTTCCGTCTGCTCGCATGGTTTCCGCCTCCTAACTACCACTACATTGTATCACAAGGATGTGAGAATTGCAACGGTTTTCTTGCTTTTTTTCGCAGATATGACACGGTTTGACAACAGAAAGTGTTTTTTCCTCTTGCAGTAACGGGGTGAAATATGGTATACTACTTTTATATGTAAAATGGGAGGGAAGTGACCGATGGATGTACAAGTGGGCGATGTGTTGGAAATGAAAAAACCGCACCCGTGCGGCGCGCATCGGTTTGCCGTGTTGCGCACGGGCATGGATTTCCGTTTGAAGTGTGAAGGGTGCGGGCGTGAAATGTTGGTGCCCCGCATTAAGACCGAACGCCACATCAAAAAGATATGGCGGGACGGCCAACAGGTGTAAGGTATGTTTGAACAGTTACGTGACGTTGAAAAACGGTTTGAAGAGATTGAACGGCGTTTGTGCGATCCCGCCGTGGTGGGGGATGTGGCACAGTATCGCACGCTGATGCAGGAGCGCACGCGTCTGGAAGCCACGGTGATCGCCTATCGCGCGTGGGGGGATGCGGTCCGTCGTGAAGAGGACGCACGCCAACTGTTGGGGGATCCCGAGTTGCGGGATTTGGCCGAACAGGAGTTGGCGGATGCCCGCGCCGATGCGGCTCGCTTGGCGGAAGAATTGAAAATTTTGCTGTTGCCGCAAGATCCGAACGACAGCCGCAACGTGATCATGGAGATACGCGCGGGTGCGGGCGGAGAAGAATCGGCGCTGTTTGCCCATTCGCTTTATCGTATGTACAGTATGTATGCCGCGTCACGCGGGTTTACGGTGGAGATTGCGGGGCTGAACGAAACCGAACTCGGCGGTGTGAAAGAGATCAGTTTTGTGGTGAACGGGCAAGGGGCATTCAGTCGCTTGAAGTTTGAAAGCGGCGTGCACCGCGTGCAACGCGTGCCCGAAACCGAATCGGGTGGGCGTATTCACACATCTACCGTGACGGTGGCGGTGTTGCCCGAAGCGGAAGAAGTGGAACTTACCATCGATCCCAAAGATCTGCAGATCGACACCTTCCGTGCCTCCGGCGCGGGCGGTCAGCACATCAACAAAACCGAATCCGCTATCCGCATCACCCACCTGCCAACCGGCACGGTGGTGGAGTGCCAGGACGAACGCAGTCAGTTTAAAAACAAAGATAAAGCCATGCGGGTGCTCCGCGCACGGTTGTATGAGCAGAAATGTGCGGCGCAGGAATCGGCCATTGCGGAAAGCCGCCGTTCTCAGGTGGGAACAGGGGATCGCAGCGAGCGTATCCGCACCTATAATTTTCCCCAAGGACGTGTGACCGATCACCGCATCGGCTTGACGCTGTACAAGTTGGAGGCGGTGTTGAACGGCGATCTGGACGAAGTGATCGATGCGCTGTTGACCGCGGATCGCACCCGCCTTTTGGAAAACGGAGAGTAAGGAAGTATGCAAACGGTATTTTTAAAGGACACAGCGGACGATATTGCCCGTGCGGGCGAACTGCTTCGCTGCGGCGAAGTGGTGGGGATCCCCACCGAAACGGTGTACGGCCTCGCGGCCAATGCGCTGGATGCGGCGGCGGTGACGCGCATTTTTGCGGCCAAAGGGCGGCCGGCGGACAATCCGCTGATCGTACACATCGCTTCGCTTTCGCAGTTGGATTCATTGGTGGCGGACATTCCCGAAAACGCGCGACGATTGGCGGCGTTGTGGTGGCCGGGACCTCTCACCATGATCTTCAAAAAAGCGGCGTGTATCCCCGCCGAAGTCAGCGGCGGCCTTTCCACCGTGGCGGTGCGCTTGCCCTCGCATCCCACGGCGCGGGCGATCATTGAAGCGGCAGGATGCCCGCTGGCGGCGCCTTCCGCCAATCGCTCGGGCAGTCCCAGTCCCACCACCGCGGCGCATGTGGCAGCAGATATGACGGGGCGCATTGCTGCCGTGTTGGATGGCGGCGAAAGCGGCGTGGGGGTGGAATCCACCGTGGTGGACATGACTTGTGACGTGCCGCGTTTGCTTCGTCCGGGCGGGATTACCGCCGAAATGTTAAAAGAAGCGCTGGGTGCATTGGAAGTGGACCCGGCGGTGACTGCCATGCTTCAAAATGGGGCGGTTGCGGCATCCCCCGGTATGAAATACAAACATTATGCTCCCCGTGCCAAGGTGACTTTGGTGCGCGGTACACCCGCTGCCTATGTCGCGTTTGTGAATGCTCACGCGGGCGAAGGGGTGGCGGCGATGTGTTTCGATGGGGAAGAGGCGGCGCTTTCGGTGCCGTATTTGACTTACGGCGCGCGTAACGATGCTACGGCGCAGGCACATCGGCTGTTCGATGTGTTGCGTGCGTGGGACGATCGTCCCGAGGTGACACAGGTGTATGCGGCCTGTCCCACATCGGATGGGTTGAGTTTGGCGGTGTATAACCGTATGTTGCGTGCGGCGGAATTTGAGGTGATCTCTCTTGACGAATAAGAAACGCGGTGTGATTATCGGCCTCACAGGTCCCACGGGTGCAGGCAAAGGCGTGGTGGCACGACTGCTCGCGGCGGCGGGCATCCCCGTGGTGGATACCGACGGCTTGGCACGTGAAGTGACCGCGTCGGGACATCCTTGCCTTTCTCAACTGGCTGCGGCGTTTTCTCCCACGGTTTTGCGGGCGGATGGTACGTTGGACAGGGCCAAACTGGCTTCGCTGGCGTTTGCCTCCCCGGAAGCCACCGCGCGGCTGAATGCGGTTACTCACCCGCACATTTTTGCCTTGACGGAAGAACGCTTGACCGCGGCTTGGGAACAAGGGGCGACGATCGCGGCGGTGGATGCCCCCGTGCTGTTTGAAAGCGGCATGTACCGTATGTGCGATCGGACGGTGGCGGTGCTGGCACCTGCCGCGGTGCGTTTGGTGCGCATCTGCGAAAGGGACAACATCCCCCCCGCGCAGGCACAACAACGTATGAACGCCCAACCTGTCGATGCATTTTATGAAGAACGGGCGGACGAGGTGTTGTATAACGACGGCGATCTTGCCGCGTTTGAAGCGGCGGTGAACGGGTGGATTGCCCGTTTGCGGAAGAAAGCGACATGACGTATCGAACCAAACGCCGTCTTCGGCGATGGATCGCGGCCGCGGTGACGGCGCTGTTGCTTTTGGCGGTCGGCGGTGTTCTTTTGTTGCGTGGGTTGTATCCCATGCCCACACAATATCGTGAAACGGTAAAAGCGGCGGCCGAAAAGCACGGGGTGTCCTCCTCGCTCATTTGGGCGGTGATCCACACCGAAAGCGGCTTTTCGCCCGAAGCGCGTTCCGCGGCGGGTGCGGTGGGGCTGATGCAAGTCACCGCCCCCACGATGGAATGGGCGCTGATGCGCGGCGGCGCAGAGGAGTTCCCGTCGGAAGATGCCCTCACCGATCCGACGTTCAATATTGAGATCGGCACGTCGGTGCTTCGTCTGTTAGGCGAACGGTTTGGCGTGCAGGACACGGTGCTCGCGGCCTATAACGCCGGTATGGGCAACGTACAAAACTGGCTTCGTGATCCGTCCTGTTCGGCAGACGGCGAAACGCTGTCGGTAATTCCCTTTGAAGAAACGGCGCAATACGTGAAACGTGTGCGCCGTGCAAAAACCATATATCAACTATTTTACGGGATCAAGGATTGATTCCGTTCAGAAAGGAAGCGTGTACAATGGAAGATAAGAAGAAATCGGTGGCAGAAGAATTGCGCGAACAGCTGTTCCGCACCGCAAAATCGGCGGCAGAACGTATGAGCGAGGAGGAGATCGCAACGGCGGATGCCTACTGCGAAGGGTACGCGGCGTTTTTGAATGCCGCCAAAACCGAACGCGAAGCGGTGGAGATCGCGGTGGCCATGGCCGAAGAGCGTGGGTTCGTGCCGTTTGACCGTTACGCTACGCTGAAACCGGGCGACAAAGTGTACTATAATAACCGCGGCAAGGCGCTGCTGCTGGCGGTGATCGGTTCTCGCCCCATTGCAGACGGCGTGTCCGTTGCGGCGGCACACATTGATTCTCCCCGCTTGGATATGAAACCCAATCCGCTGTATGAGGATAACGGTTTGGGCTATTTTGATACCCGTTATTACGGCGGTATCAAGAAATATCAATGGACGGCGTTGCCGCTGGCTTTGCACGGCGTCATCATCAAAAAAGACGGCGAGGCCGTGAAGGTCGCGGTGGGTGACGAAGCGGGCGATCCCGTGTTCTGTGTGACCGATCTGCTCCCGCACCTGGCACACGAACAAATGGGGCGTCCCGCGCGCGACGTGATACACGGTGAAGATCTGAACATTTTGATCGGTTCGCGTCCGTTCCGCAGCGACGATACGGTGGCGGAAGGGGTTAAACTGAACCTTTTGAAGATCTTGAACGAGAAATACGGCATCGTGGAAGCGGATTTCATTTCGGCGGAACTGGAAGCCGTGCCCGCCCTTCCCGTGCGTGATGTGGGTTTTGACCGCAGTATGATCGGCGGCTACGGACACGACGACCGCGTGTGTGCCTATCCCGCGCTCACTTCGCTGTTCTCGCTCACCGTGCCGGAATTCACCGCCGTCACCCTGCTTGCGGATAAGGAAGAAACAGGTTCGGAAGGCAACACCGGCACGCAATCGGAATTTTTCCGTTACTTCATTGCGGATATCGCGGCCATGTACGGGGAAGAGCCGCGTCACGTGCTCAGCCGTTCCATGTGCTTGTCGGCGGACGTGAACGCCGCGCTGGATCCCATCTATGCGGGTGTGATGGATGCACGCAACGCCGCACGTATCAACCACGGTGCGGTGCTCACGAAGTATACCGGCGGCAGCGCCAAGGGCGGCACGTCGGATGCGTCGGCGGAACTGATGGGACGTTTCCGCCGTATCATGGATGAAAACGACGTCTGCTGGCAGATCGGCGAACTTGGCCGCGTGGAAGCAGGCGGCGGCGGCACGGTGGCGAAATATATCGCCAATCTGGACATCGAAACGGTGGATCTCGGTGTGCCGGTGCTGTCGATGCACGCCCCGTTTGAAGTGGTTTCCAAACTGGATGTCTATCAAGCACACAAAGCGTTTGCGGCGCTGTTGTCCCGTAAAGATTAAGTGAAGAGAGAAATGGTCATGGGAAGATTTTTTAAGAAAAGCGTTGCCCTTTTGACGGTGTTTTTGCTGTTGGTCGCTTGTGTGCCGTTGCACGGTCTGGCGGCAGGCGGAGAGATTGCTTCGCCCGGTACAGCATCCACGAGTTATACCTCCCTGCCGCCCGAATCTGAGGCGGCCTCCATTCTCGGAATCACCGAACGTCAGGTGGACGAACTCAAAGAGTTGCTCTTTTCCACCGCGTATAACTTCCGCGAGGAGTGTGACGTCCGCCGTTTCGGCATTGTGTACAGCCAAGAGGCGAACGATTGCATTTCGGGGCTGATCTCCGACACGATGCCGGAACTGTTCAACGTGAACGACTGGGTGTTTTATCACAACACCAACACCGATAACGTGATCACCCGCATCGAATTTCCGGAATATAAGTTCACCTCCGCGGAATACGCCGACATGATGTTGAAATGTCGCGAAGTGACCGAGTATTTGACACACGATCTGGTGAACAGCGGCTTAACACCGGTGAAAAAGGCGCTGTTGTTGCATGATCGGTTGGCGGTATGGGTGGATTACGATGAGGCGGCGTATGAAACGGATACGGTTCCGTATATCGATCATACGATGTACGGTGCATTGTGGAACCGTTTGGCGGTGTGTGACGGATACGCGGAAGCATATATGTATTTGCTGCGTGCGGTTGGCATCGACAGTTACGTTTGCCGTTCGGATGTGTTGGATCACGCGTGGAACATCGTGTACGTGGAAGGAAAACTGTATCATGTAGATGTGACCTACGACGATCCCGTGTGGGATGTGACCGGCCGTGTGAACCACCAATTCTTCCTGCGTTCCAGCGCGGGGATCTATGAAGCGGGCCATAAAGCGAACGATTACGACACCTCTCCCACCGACACGAAATTTGACGAAGGTTGGTATTGGACGGCCTCTCACACGGCGCACCAGCTCGTGGACGGACGGTTGTACTACATTGATAACGAGAAAGAAAAGCTCTGTTACTGGGAAGGGAACACCCTTTACAGCGTCCTCGATGTGGAGGATACGTGGTATATATCGGACACACGGTATTATATCGAAAACTACTCCCGTTTGAGTTCGGATGAACACTATTTGTACTATTCTCTGGCACAATCGGTGCACCGTTACGATCCCAAAACAGGGGAGAGCACGCCACTTCACTACCCCGATTTTTCAAACCGTAAATATCACAACATCTACGGTATGAAAGTTGCGTGGAATATGCTGTACTGCGATATTACAGATGTGCCCAATTTTGGTCCCACCACCAAGAAGACGCGGCAGGAAATTGCCAAGTACCGCGAAAATGAAGTGGAATATATCCTGATTGAAGAACTTCCCATGAAGAAGGAGTACTGTATAGGTGAATCCCTTGACACGTCGGGCTTGATGCTTAAGGTGCGTTATTCCGACGGTGACTATGCCTTTGTAGATGATAACTTCACCGTGGAAGGGTTTAACACCGATCACGCGGGGGAACAGGTGCTGACGGTGCATTACGACGGACACAGCACCACCTTCACGGTAACGGTGACAAGTGCGCCGCGGGTGACACCGGGCAACGTGGACGGTAACGGTCAGGTGGATTCCACCGATGCCCGTCTGGTGTTGCAATACGCCGTGGGGAAGATCAACAAAAATGCCATCGCGTATGCGGCGGCGGATGTGGACGGCAACGGCCAAGTGGATTCCACCGATGCCCGCTTGATTTTGCAACTTGCCGTCGGGAAGATCAAGGAATTTCCCAAGGCCAAATAATGTGAAACGAGCATCAAAACAGAAGCAGGTGAGTATCCGACTCACCTGCTTTTTTTATGCCGTGGCGGCTTTCTGCGGCATATAGTGGAATACGGCGTAATCTGTTTAGTTTTCGGAAAGAAGGTGGAAAAGAGTGAACAAAACAGAAGGCGTAACCTTTGCGGTGGGTTCGGTTACCAACGCCATGCGCGGTCGCGACCTGCTGGCACAAAACGGGATCACCGCCCATGTGGGACGTGCGCGGCCGAATGATGTGAACGGGTGCGGTTACACCGTAACCGTGACGAAAGAGGCGGACCGTGCACGGCAGTTGCTTCAGGCGGCGGGGATCCGGATTCGCTCTTCGCAATGATGTATTTTGACAACGCCGCCACCGCCTATCCCAAAGCGCCGCCGGTAGCGGCGGCCATGGCAAGGGCGTTGCAGGAATACGGCGGCAATGCGGGGCGCGGCGGCCATCGTTTGAGTATGGCCACCGCCGAAGCGGTGTACCGATGCCGTGAATGGGCGGCGGCGTTGTTTGGGTTATCGAACCCTTCACGGGTGGTGTTCACCGCGGGTTGCACCGCTTCGCTGAATGTGGCGCTTAAAAGTTTGGTGCGACACGGACGGGTGATTATTTCGGATATGGAACACAACTCCATGTGGCGTCCGCTGGTGGCGGCGAGTGGGTTCACCCCTTGTTTTTCCGTGGCACGAGTGGGGGATACCCCTGAGGAAACGGTGGAAAATTTCCGCCGTCTCATCACACGGGATACGGTGGCGATTGCTTGTCTGTCTGCGTCCAACGTGTTCGGTAATTTGTTGCCGATCGAAGCGTTGGGACAGCTGGCACGGGAATATAACCTGTTGTTTTTGGTGGATGCGGCACAGACGGCGGGGATCGTTCCGTTGGATATGGAGCGCATGCACATCGATCTTTTGTGTGTGCCCGGCCATAAAGGGTTGGGCGGACCTACGGGAATCGGATTGTTGCTGTGCAGCGAACGGTACACGCCGCACCCATTGATGCAGGGGGGCAGCGGCGGCGAATCGCGGTCACCGCACCCGCCCGAAGATCTCCCCGAACGGTTGGAGTGCGGCACGTTGAACACGGTGGGCATCTGCGGCTTGTCTGCGGCGCTTGAGTTTACCGCCCAAGGCGATATGGGGGCACGTTACCGCGAAGAGATGCAAAAGATGGCGCGGCTGTATGATGCGCTCCATCGCCTGCCGCACAGCAAATTGTACACGCCGCGTCCCGTCGAGGGGAAGGCGGTGCCGCTTCTTTCGTTTAATCTTGTGGGAAAAGAGTCGGAGGAAACGGCGGCGTTGTTGGATCGCGAAGGTGTCGCGGTACGCGCAGGGTTGCATTGTGCACCGCTGGCGCATCGCCATTTCGGTACGTTGCCGGGCGGAACGGTGCGGATCGCCCCCTCCCGTTACACCACAGCGGAAGAATGGCAAAAACTTTTGCGGATTATTTATAAAATCTGATAAATTCGGGCTTGCAATAGCAGAATTTTGTGGTAAAATGATAATTAGGGATAATATATGTTATTAAGAGTTCGCAGGAACTTGACTTTCACGAAACGGAAAGGGACGTGTGAGAATATGACGGATATCGCCAAGTTTTTCTCAGATCTGTGGCACAAAACCATTGCCTTGCTGGGTTCGGTAAACATCTTAACCAGTACGGCGGATATTCTGCTTGTGGCTTTGGTGGTGTTTGCGCTGATCCGCCTGATTCGTGATTCGCGTGCGGAACAGCTGTTCAAAGGCATTTTGCTTTTGATCGTTGCCTATGGCTTGTCCACGGTGTTTCAGTTGAAAACCATGCTGTTTTTGCTGAAAATACTGTTTGATAACGCCTTGATCTTGGTGGTGGTCATCTTCCAGCCGGAGATCCGCCGTGCGTTGGAACAAGCGGGCAGTTCGCGGTTCGGTATTCTGCGCACCTTCGGTGCGGATCGCGAAGAGATGGTGAAAGCGTGGAAAAAAGCCATTGCCGCCACCTGCGAAACCGTCACCATGTTGCAAGAGCAACAGGCGGGTGCGTTGCTCGTGTTTGAACGGCAGACGAAACTGGGCGATATCGTCACGTCGGGCACTCTGTTGGAGGCACAGCCTTCGGCCGAGTTGCTCGGGAACATATTTTTCAAGAACACTCCGCTGCACGACGGTGCGGTGATCTTGCGGGAAGGCCGCGTGTGCGCGGCGGGTTGTATTCTTCCGCTGACCGATCTGCAGATCGGTACCAGCATGGGCACCCGTCACCGTGCAGCGGTGGGGATGAGTGAAAACTCCGATGCGATTGTTGTGGTAGTGTCGGAGGAAACCGGCACCGTATCCATTGCAGAGGGCGGCACGTTGCGCCGCGATTTTACTCCCGAGGAATTGAAGTCGGAGCTGGAAAGCGCCATGCTGGTTTTGTTGGAAAAAGAGAAAACGGTGGAACGCAAGGCCCGCCGTTTCAAGAAGAATAAAGGAGGGAGATAACATGAAACAGTTTTCCTTCGGACGTCTGTTACGTAACGACCGTCTGATGATGGTTTGTTCCGTATTGTTGGCGGTCGTCATGTGGTATTTTGTTATCTCCGGTTCGGCCAACATTACCACACGCACCATCACCTGTACGCTGAACACCGCGAACGTAAACAACGGTACGTTGCAGGTGATCGAAGAAAAAACCATTACGGTGGATGTCGTGGTGGAAGGTGCATGGTCGGATATCTTGGAACTGACAGCAGAGGACATTCGCGTGCAGTTGAACACGGCGGACATCCGTGCCGCTGGCAATTGTCGCATCAACGTGGTGGCGGGGCGTAACAGCCAAAAAAGCGGTTACACCATCCTGTCCACATCCCCGTCGGTAGCCACCTTGTTCTGTGATGAGTGGGTGGAGGAAAAGGTCTTTACCGTAGCGGCGGGCGAGGTGAGTGCGGAAGCCCCCTCCGTTTCCAAAACGGAGGAAAACCAAAGCGTGAACACCCCGATCCTTTCGGAAACAGCGTTGCCGGGCGGTATGCTGTTCGTGCAAGGACCTCGCACCGAGGTGGATCGCATTTCCAAACTGGTGGCAATGGTGGACGATGAAGCACAACTCAGCGAAAAGCACGTGTTTTCGGGGGATATCGTGGCGAAGGAAAGGGTGGATGATGAACACTTCTCCGATCTGGAACTGCAGTATTGTCAGTTCCTGCGTTACAACAACGATCCCGCACAGTATCCCGGTGCCGCGAAGATCGTGGTGTCCGCGCTGGATGTGTTGGTCACGTTGGATGAACGGCAGGAAATGTCCTTCACCTACGGTGTGTCGAATGCACCCGCGGGGGTGGACGTTTCGGATTTGGTGAGTGTAAGTCCGCCGTCGATCACCATTGAAGGTGAGCAGAGCCTGGTGCAAGAGTGCCTCGACACCCTCACGGAACTCAATGCGGTGGATTTTGACAATCTTTCGATGGGCCAACGGCAGATCACGCAGACGATCGTGTTTCCTGCGGGAATCACCGTGATCGGTAACGAAGATTACGTGAGCAAAAGCGAAAACGGCGAAACGGTACTCACCGTGACGCAACGGTTGGATTGGTCGGGGTATTCCTACAAGATTCTCACGTGGCAACTGGGAACCGATCTCAGCGACACACCCATCTCCTTTCTGAACGTGCCGGAAGGATTTAACGTGGTAATGGCTACAGCCCGACTGGAAGTGATGGTGATCGGTGAGTCGGCGGCCATCCGCAACATTACGGCGGCGGACCTTTCCGCCACGGTGAAGTTGGAGGAAGGCAATATCGGAACCTACGTGATTCGTCCCATGGTGGACAACCCCGACGTGTGGGTATATTACGGTGCACCGGATCGCTATATCATTCACGTGAACGCCGCGGCCGCGGCGAGTGTGCAAGCAGAGGATATCTGATAAAATTCGTAAGGAGGGATCCCTATGGCAAACAAACGATGGGCGGCGTTTTTGATGGCGCTCGTGCTGTGTTTGCTGTCGGGATGCGCCACGCTCGGAAGTGATATTGTCACGCAGTTGCGCCCACCCAAAGCCATGGGGGAATACGGTGAAGCGGAAGAAGCGCTGAGTGCCTATATTTCCGAAACGCTGGAGGGGGACAGTTACACCCTGAAATACCCGCGCAGCGGGGAATATCGTGCCGCTTTCATCATGGAGGATCTGGACAGCGACGGACTCACCGAAGCGCTCGTGTTTTACGATGTGGATGAGGAAGCCGCCCACATCAATCTTCTGCATCAAAACGGCGGCGAGTGGCGTTCGGTGAACGACCTTTCGGTGCATTCGGCTGATATTTACAGCGTTACCTTCGGCGATATGGACGGCGACGGTGTGCGCGAACTGGTAGTTTGTTGGGATATGTTCAGTAACCGCACCTATCAAGTGTCGGTGTACACCTTAAACGGCAACCGCATCACGGAACGGTTTTCTTCCGCCTGCTCTGCCCTTACGGTGGAGGATCTCACGGGGGATGGGCACGATGATTGCCTGTTGTTGAACGCCGATGCGCAAGCGCTTACCGCCTCGTTGTGGTCGTTGTCTGCCAACGTGATGACCGAGGTGGGACGGTGCGCGGTGGACGGCCACGTACAAAGTTTAAAGACGGTGCAAACGGTAACTTTCGAGGGGGATCGTCGCGCCGTGTTCGTGGATTGCGAAAAAAGCGGCGATATGCTGGTGACACAACTGATGTATTGGGATGACGGTGTGTTGGTCGCCCCGTTCTACAGCGCCGCCAATGTGGGCAACGTGCTCACGGCGCGTCCCGCCCACTTCCCTGCGGGGGACGTGGATGAGGACGGTGCATGGGAATGGCCCACGTGTGTACCGTTGGAAGGACACGGGGGCGAAAGCGGCACTCACACCGCTACCTGTTGGATCACTACTTTCTGGAACTGGGACATGGAGCGCCGCGAACCGATAGAAAAATTCTCCTGTATCTACAACGACGACGATCGGTATTATCTTTTGACCGACGAAGAGTTTACCTCGCGGTTCACCACGCGTTACGACAAGGAAACCCGTACGCTGTGGCTCACGGAGTTGGAAACCGAACGTCCCGTATTTGCGGTGCGTACCGTATCCAAAAAGGGAAGTGAACCCGACGCGACAGAGGAATACCTCTTCACAACGTTGCTTAAAAACGACGTGGCCACCTATCAAGTGTGGTACGATGAGGAAAACACATACGCGATCAACGAAGAGATGCTGCAGTATATGCTGACGGTGTTTTAAGGAGGATGTATGAAACGCATTTTGGTGTGTGAGGATGAACGTGCAATCCGCGATTTTGTGGTCATTAACTTGAAACGCAGCGGGTTTGACGTGATCGAAGCGGGTAGCGGGGAAGAGGCGATCGAAAAATTCCGCGCGCAAAAAGAACCCGTGGACATGGCGTTGCTTGATGTGATGCTCCCCGGCATGGACGGGTTCGATGTGTGCCGCGAATTGCGCCGCAACAGCAGCGATATGGGCATTATTATGCTGACCGCCCGCACACAGGAAGCGGATAAGATCAACGGCTTCGGTACGGGTGCGGACGATTACATCACAAAGCCCTTCAGTCCCGCTGAATTGGTGGCACGGGTGGAGGCGTTGTATCGTCGCGTGGCCGCCGCTAAAAAAGAGGAAGACGCGTACTTGCAAGAGATCGTTTCGGGCGAATTCGTGTTGGATCTGCGCGCCCGTACGCTGAAACATAAGGGGATTCCGCTGGATCTTACACAGGTGGAATTTCAGATCATGGAATACTTTTTCACCAACCCCGGCAAAGCGCTCAGCCGCAACGATATCCTTACCCGTGTGTGGGGAGAGGATTACTTTGGGGAAGAAAAGATCGTGGATGTGAACATCCGCCGTTTGCGCATGAAGGTGGAGATGGATTCCTCGGAGCCGCGCCATATCGTAACGGTGTGGGGCATGGGATACAAGTGGATGGCATGACCGTGCGATAAAACAAAGGAAAGGCGGTGGGGATATGGCGCTCACATCACTATCCGGTCGCGGCATTACCCGCCGCTGGCTTATAAACGGACTAAGTGTATTTGCACTTTTGGTGGTCGTGTTTGAAGTGGCGTTTTTCTTTGGCTTTCGTGCCTATACGTACAGCGAAGTGGAAAACGTGTTGCAGGTGCGGGCCAGCGCACAGGCGGTGTTGTTGGAACGCAACATGAGCACCGATTCTTTCAATTTTGAAGGTAACGCGGGCGAGTTAGTGGAAAGTTTCACCGAAAAGGAAACGATGGAACTACAGATCGTCAGCCCCGATGCCCGCATTTTGGTGAGTTCGGGCGGCTTTTCCACCAACGGCAGTTCTCGCCCGCCCGATTACGATCTGGCTTTGAAAAACGAGGATGGAATCGGTGTGTGGCGCGGGAAAAACGAAAACGGCGAATCGGTGATGGCGCTGTGCAGTATTGTCTACCGTGCGGACGGCACGAACGTGGGTGCGATGCGCTATGTGGTGTCGCTCACGTTGGTGGATCAGCGCGTCACGTACATGTCGTTGGTGGTGATCCTCATCGGCGTGGCCGTTTTGATCTTAACGGTCATTTCGGGTTCCTACTTCATCAAATCCATCGTCACCCCTGTGACCGAACTGGGCATCGCGGCGCGCCGCATCGCCTTGGGCGATTATGAATCCCGCATCGAAAAGAAATACGATGACGAGATCGGGGAACTGTGCGATACCATCAACTACATGGCAGGAGAGATCGCCGCCACCGAAAAGGTGAAAAACGACTTTATTTCCTCCGTTTCACACGAACTGCGCACCCCGCTGACCGCCATTAAAGGGTGGAGCGAAACGTTACAACAAATGCGGGGCGATGAAGAACTCACCCAAAAAGGGTTGGAGGTCATCGCCACCGAAGCGGAACGCCTTTCGGGTATTGTGGAAGAATTGCTCGATTTCTCCCGTATGCAAGGCGGCCGCATGAAACTGAATTTTGACCGTGTGGATGTGTTGGCGGAATTGCAGGAAGCGGTGTTCCTGTTTCGTGACCGCGCACGGCGGGAAGAGATCACGTTGCAATACGTGGAATCCGCCGATCTGCCGCCCATCACCGCCGACCGTGACCGTTTGAAACAGGTGTTTATCAACATCATTGATAACGCTATTAAGTATTCCGATGCGGGCGGCCGTGTGCGCATTGAAGCGGTGGGTATGAACGAATATGTGCAGGTGGTAATCAGCGACAGCGGTATCGGCATTGCACCGCAGGATCTGCCCAACGTGAAAAGCAAGTTTTACAAAGCAGACAAAACCCGTCCCGGTTCGGGAATCGGTTTGGCATTGGCGGACGAGATCGTGCGCCGTCACGGCGGTTGGCTGGATATTGACAGCAAATTAGGGGTTGGCACCACCGTGTCGGTGATGTTGCCGCTGAAATTCGACCCCACGGCAAATGACTTGAAGGAGATCGGACAATGAGCGAAGAAATCAAGGCGTGTCCTGCCAAAAAGACATCCATCGGCGGACAAGCGCTGATCGAAGGCGTGATGATGCGTGGCCCCGAAAAAACCGCCATGGCGGTGCGGCATACTTCGGGTGAGATCGTGATGGAGGAGTGGCCCACCAAAGGGAAAGAACGCCCGAAATGGATGAAATGGCCGCTGATCCGCGGGGTAATCAACATGGTGGAGTCCATGGCGATGGGATATAAGTGCCTGATGCGTTCGGCCGAACTCAGCGGTCTGGAAGCCGAAGAGGATGAGGCAGAAGCGCGCCGCCGTGCCGAAAAGGCAGCCAAAAAGGCGGCTAAAAAAGGTGTGGAAGTTCCCAAAACAGAAGAGCCTTCCGCCGAGCAAACGCCGCCCGCTGAAGCGAAAAAAGAGCTTACTCGCGGCGAAAAACTCATTTTCACCTTGGCCATGATCGTAAGCGTCATTTTGGGCGTGGGATTGGCGATGGTGCTGTTCATGTGGTTGCCCATTTTCTTGTATAACAACCTTCTGAAGGCCGCGTTCCCTGTGTTGGGCGAAGCGCACCTGCGTTGGGTGCAAAGCGTATTTGAAGGGGTATTGCGTCTGGCAATCTTCATCGGATACGTGGCGTTGGTGTCGCTGATGAAGGATATCAAGCGGGTGTTTATGTATCATGGGGCGGAACATAAATCTATTTTCTGCTACGAAAAAGGGTTGGAACTGACGGTGGAAAACGTGCGTGAACAAAGCCGTTTTCATCCCCGTTGCGGCACCTCCTTTTTGGTGTTGGCACTCATCGTGGGTATTTTGGTCTCCCTGTGTGTGCCGATCTACGACAACACGCTGTTGCGTGCGGCGGTGAAACTGTTGCTCATCCCCGTGGTGGTGGCGGTGGGATACGAACTCATCAAACTTGCGGGACGCAAAGACAACGCCTTCACCCGCTTCATTTCCAAGCCGGGTTTGTGGGTGCAGCGTTTGACCACCAAAGAACCCGATGACGACATGATCGAATGTGCCATCGCATCGCTTAAAGCGGTGATTCCCGACGATCCCGAAAGCGATCAATGGTGAACACTATGACCTATGCACAATTGTTTCGACAAATTGAAGAGCAACTGACAAGGGCGGGCTGTGACAGCCCGTCCTTTGATGCCGTGTGCCTACTTTCCGATATCGGCGGTCTGCCGCCCCGCGGATTGCCCGCGGCAGACGAGCGATCGCTCGGTGACACGCAGGCGGCAGCCGTGTTGGCGGCGGCGGAGTCCCGCGCGGCGGGGCGCCCGCTTCAATATATTCTGGGACAATGGGATTTTCTCACCCTCACGCTCGCGGTGGGGGAAGGGGTGCTGATTCCCCGCCCCGATACGGAACTTCTGTGTGAAACCGCCGCCGCGTGGTTGGATGCACACGGCGGCGAATCGCCCGCGGTGTTGGATCTGTGCGCGGGCAGCGGTTGTGTGGGCTTGGGTGTGGCTTCGCTGTGCCAAACTTCCGTGCGCGTCACGGAGGTGGAGTTGTCCGATGCGGCTTTCCCGTATCTTCAAAAGAACATAGCCCGTTACCCGCAATATGCTCTGCGTGCGGTGAAAGCCGATGTGTTGCAGGGTGCGGAGGCATTTGCGGCGGAATACACCGCGATCCTTTCCAATCCGCCGTATATTCCCACGGCTGACCTGCCGCAGTTGATGCGGGAGGTGCAACACGAGCCGCGAATGGCGTTGGACGGCGATGCGGACGGTCTGCGGTTTTATCGTGTGATCGCGAATGTGTGGGTGAAAAAACTGCAAGCGGGCGGTCTGTGTGCGGTGGAAGTCGGCATAGGGCAAGCCGAGGCGGTCGCCGCCCTGTTTCAAGCGGCAGGACTTTCGGAAATTACGGTTCATCGCGATCTCGGCGGCATTCCCCGCGTGGTAATGGGTATCAAAAAAGACGGTCGATGACCGTCTTTTTTGGTTAGTGCTTTAGCGTTGGAGGTCTCGCCGAAGGCGGGGGCTCAACAGCCGCCCGCTATGCGGGTGGGATTAAAGCTTAAGCAAAGGGACATTCTTTCTGTTATAATGGTGATTGTTCAAGCCACTAAAACCAAAACAGAAAGGATGTCCCTTATGGCAAACAGTTTAGCACATACAAAGTGGGTATGCAAGTACCATATAGTTTTCACACCCAAATACCGTCAAAATAATATGCAGCGAACTGAGAAAAGACATACAGCAAATCATTATTTTCATTTTGCTTTCTCTTTTGCGGCTCGGCAAGAAGCAATCAACAGTCTGCGGAATTAGCAGGAATCTTCAATGATATATCGCCTGCGCGATATGATATAATATCGGTTCCCATTATCTGCGAAGCAGATATCATAGCGTTAGCTATATCATCCGTGACCACAGGGAACGGATACCACCATAAAAAAACCTCTTTTGCCTTGGTAGACAAAAGAGGTTTTTTCATGGTGGACTCGAAGGGGATCGAACCCTCGAACCTCACGGATGCGAACCGTGCGCTCTCCCAGCTGAGCTACGAGCCCATGTATGTAAAGCGGTTTGCACCGCCCATATATATTAGTCGATAACGCGGGATTTGTCAAGAGGTTTTTTGAAAAAAAGACAAAAAATTTTTGGTTGTAAATTTTCTGTTAGAAAACCGCCGAAAGAATTGTCAAACAGGGAAAATTGTGGTATGCTGTGAAAAGAGAGGAAGGCGAGGACATGAAATTTCCAAACACCACCGTCGGTCAGGCGGCAAAGGTATTTTTATACAGCGCATTGGCGGGGTTGCTCTGCTTCTTTTTGCACATGTCGGTCACCATGGCGCTGAATTTCAGCAGTACGCAGGTGCTCGGTCAGCGTGTGGGCGGCGTGTTGGAGGATGGGCGCACCATCGTTTCCGAAACGTACAACGCCACCATGGACAGCGAGGCCTATTCCAAGGCATATATCATCGAAGCGGACGGTACCGAAACGCCTGTTTCTGCCGAAGAATTGGACAACTATCCCATTACGCGCAGTTTCAAAGAAAACATTCGCTCCGCCCCCGATCCCGCGATGAAATCGCTGGCCGATTGGGTGGCACAGATCCTGATGATGATCTTGTTTTTGGCGTTTCCGTATTCCACCTTGTGGTATATGGGAGATCGCGATCGCAACCGTGTGCTGTTCGGCCGCGAGGCGGCAAACCCGTGGCGCGGTGTGCAGGTGGGTGCGTTGGCATCCGTCCCCGCGGTGGCAATGTGGTTGCTGTTGATCATCGGCAAAGCGGCAAACACCCTGCCGGGGTTCGTCAAATGGTATCGTTGGTTTAACATGTGTTTCTTGCCGTATTTTGAAAACATTGTGCCGGGAGGAGTGGTCGATCCCGCGGACGTTACGTGGGGCGGGGTGGCCGCCATGCTGTTGCCGCTGTTGATTTTGCCCGCCATGACGGGACTCGGTTACTTCTTGGGATACAAGGAGATCTCGGTGCGGGATCGCTTGGTGTATTCGGCCACGGGCAAAACGCCCAAACGTCGAAAACGGTATTAAACAAGGCAGAGAGTGCTTTCACTCTCTGCTTTCAGACTGTCAAAAAAGTCCGACGTTCGTCGG
>JAZSHJ010000070.1:0-2649 GCA_045533175.1 Acutalibacteraceae bacterium | reverse complement strand
CCTCATTTTTCATTGTTTAAAACCTCCTTGTTCCTCTTGTGATGCGGTCGCCAAACCTTCACTAGAGTATCACGGAGGTTTTTCTTTGCCAAGGCTTTTTATCTCCCCTGGTAGAACCAGGGGTTGTTTCATGCCTAAAGGTGCCAAAACAAAAACGATCACCCAACGGGTGGTCGTTTTTCTCTTATTCTACCGTCAGCACCACTTTGCCGACGTTTTGTCCCTTGTAGAGAATGTCGTGTGCCGCTTCGGCTTCGGTGATGGGAAGCACTTTATAAATGGTGGGTTTTACTTCGCCTGTTGCCACCTTCGGCCACACGTTTTCCACCAACTCCGCCAGGATCTGTGCTTTCACCGCGGGGGTACGGGAGCGCAGGGTACTGCCCACGATGCGCACGTTGCGAACGTAGATGTTCTTTAGATCGATCTCGGTCTTTTGCCCCGCGAGCGCCGCGATCATGATCCACCGTGCACCGTGCTTCAGGTAATGGATGCATTTACCCATCACTTCGCCGCCCAGACAGTCGATCGCCACATCCACAGGATGGCCGTTATCGAGTTCTTCCTTCAACACCGCCACGATATCCTCTTTGGCGGTCACCACCACACGGTCGGCGTTCAAATGGCGGATGTTTTGCGCGATCTCCTCGGTAAGCACGGTGGTGATTACACGAATGCCGAATGCTTTTGCCATCGGGATGATTACGCTGGCAAGCCCGCTTGCCCCTGCGTTCATCAAAAGGGTATCTCCCTCGCGGATACCGCCTTCCATAAACAGGTTCAAATACGCGGTGGCAAACGCTTCGGGAATCGCCGCCGCTTCCACCACGGTACAGTTTTCGGGAATCGGCATCAGCATATCGTATTTCACGTTGGCATATTCGGCGTATCCGCCGCCGCCAAGCAGAGCACACACCTTATCTCCCACCTGCCAGCGAGATTTCTTTTTGGCTTCGGCGCCCACTTCAACTACCGTGCCTGCAATTTCCAACCCCATCCATTCGGGGCACCCGGGCGGGGGCGGATAATCCCCTTCCCGCTGCATCAAATCCGCGCGATTGAGTGCCGCCGCTTCAATTTTTACCAAGCAATCCTCCGCCCCGCACACGGGATCGGGGACGTTATCCCACCGCAACGAACGGTCGGCGTTTACCAATATGGCTTTCATTCTGACACCTCATTTTCTCAGTATAGTGTTATTCTACCCCTTGACACAGGGTGTGTCAACCCTTTATACTATGGTGTGTAAGGTGATTTTCTCTGTTTGGAAAGGGTGTTGTTATGGCATTTTCCTATCGTACGCAGGGCGTTTGTTCCCGTAGTGTTTCGTTTGATCTGGAGGATGGCAAGGTGCACGGGGTGCGCTTTGAAGGCGGTTGCTCCGGCAACACACAAGGCGTGGCCGCGCTGGTGGAGGGAATGCCCGCCGAGGAAGCGATTCGCCGCCTTGCGGGAATCCGTTGCGGATTCAAAGGAACCTCTTGCCCCGACCAGTTGGCCAAAGCGTTGGAAGCGGCGCTGAAACAGGCGTAAACAAAAAGCGTTCGGTTCAAAAACGAATCGAACGCTTTTCCTTATTCCTCTTCTTCGGGGCGATCCCAGTTATGCCACACGTTTTGCACGTCATCGTTGTCGTCCAGCGCGTCCAACAGTTTTTCCATCTTAATAACCAAATCGGGATCGGTGATGGCGGTGTACACGTCCGGTACCATTTCCACTTCCGCCGACACGAATTCGTAGCCTTTCGCTTCCAACGTGTCACGCACCGCCGAGAAGTCGTCGGGTTCGGTGGTGATCTCGAACACGTCGCCGTCCGCCGCGAAATCCGATGCGCCCGCTTCCAGCGCATCTTCCATCACTTGATCTTCATCCAGACCTTCCGCTTCAATGGCCAGCACACCCTTTTGATTAAACATGAAGGACACGCAACCGCTTTGTCCCAAGTTGCCGCCAAACTTATCGAAATAGTGGCGAATATCGCCCGCCGTACGGTTGCGGTTATCGGTGAGAGTTTCTACGATCACGGCGATGCCGCTGGGACCGTAGCCCTCATACTGCAACGCTTCGTAGTTTTCGCCGCCTTCGCCCGCCGCCTTTTTGATGACGCGCTCGATGTTTTCATTGGGCACGTTGTTCGCTTTGGCTTTGGCAATGGCATCCTTCAATTTGGAGTTGGCGGCGGGATCGGCGCTGCCGCCCTCTTTCACCGCCACCGCCAGTTCGCGACCGATTTTCGTAAAGATCTTGGCACGCTGACCGTCGGTCTTTTCCTTTTTACGTTTGATGTTGTTCCATTTGGAATGTCCGGACATGGGTATTATCTCCTTTTTGCAAATTATTCGCCGTCTTTTTTATCGTCCTGCGGTTTGCCGCCTGCACGCACCGTTTTCACGGCCGAAACGGGCACGCTGATGGGCGGGGAATCGGGCGCTTTATCCAAGCGCACCTTGAGCATCCCCGTGAGCAAGCTTACTTCGCATACCACGCCGCGCCCTTCGTCGGTGATAACGGCCGAACCGTTCTTGGGTGTTGCACGCAACAACGATTCATACGCCTCCTGCTCGTATTTTAAGCAACACATCAGTCTTCCGCAGGTGCCTGAGATTTTTGTCGGGTTTAAAGAGAGCGACTGTTCCTTTGCCATTTTAA
>JAZSHJ010000040.1:0-21012 GCA_045533175.1 Acutalibacteraceae bacterium | reverse complement strand
CTTCTGCGACGGCGGTCTTGTTATGTTATCTTCAGGTGTAAAGCAACACGGTGCGCACCGCGTGGGAGGGGATTTCCCACACGAGTTTCCCGTCGGTGACAGGAAGCGCTTCGCGCACGTTGTCCAGCAAGTCCGCGGTGGCGGCTACCGTGATCGGGCGATCAAGCGCCACGGTGCAAAGGGAGGCGGTATCCTTCGCGTTATACAACCGCAAGCGGAAACACCCTTCTCCCGCCGAGGCCAGCGAGGTGACCACGCATCCGTCGGATTCGCATTGCAAGAACGCACCTTCGGTGGGGAGTGTACCCTGTTGCGCGCCCACGGCGGGCAGGTAGGTAAGAGGATTGTTCAGCGCGGTGGCGGTGTCTTCCATCACCTTTGCATCGGTCGGGAACACGCCCACGAACAAGTCGATGGTGTGGCGGCCGTATTCGGGATATTTATCGGGATTGTCGCTGCTGTTCAGCAAGGTGGCATACATCGTGCCGTCTGCCTGCCCGCGATAGCCGTACTTGGATGCCGAAACAAAACCGGCACCGAAGCCGCTTTGGTCATTCGCCACGGCGTATTGCAAGGCGGGGGAGTCGTTGTTGAACGGTGCACGCGCCAACACGCCGCCCGGAATGTCGTAAAGGTAGGTGTCGGGTGCATCGGCCAGCGGCAGACGATAGACCAACACGGGAATGTTGTCGCCCACGGTGATTTCGCGCCAATCGGTTTCAATGTGATACCGCAACGCGCGACTGCCTGCACTCAACGACACGGTAACGCGCGCCGACGAGGCGCGCATGGTGTACTGCACCGCAAAGGCCTGTTGCAACGAACGAGTGTAGCCGCCTTCAAGACGCACGTGATCCGTGAAGGGATGGATTGCTTTGTAGCGGCCGATACGCCATGCCTCATATCCGCCGCGCTGGGTGTCGATCAGGCACAGTCCCGCCGTTTCGCCCGCACGCAGACATTCGCGGTTGTTTTCCTTATCCCACAACGAGATCATACGCCCGTCCAACGTGCTGAACACCGCACGGATGTATTCGTTTTCCAGCACACGGTCGGTGTATTCGCCGTCCGGCCAGCAGGTGGGATGGAATAGAAATTTCGGCAACTCTTCGCCGTATTCCGCTTCGCGCAGAACCACGGTGGTGTAACCGTAGGCGGCCACTTTCACCTTCACTTGTGCACGGAAGAACACGTGTCCCCAATATCCGTTTTGCTGACCGTCTACCACGTCGAAGGGGAGTGCGTCCCCTGCGGCGTCGGTGAAACGGGCGCGGGCGATATCGTAACACCAATCCCAAACGGTGAATTCCACCGCTTCGTCACGCGGCACGGCGGTGGGATTGAACACGTGAAAAATGCGGGTACGTCCGCCGCCGCGTCCGCTACGGGGCATGTCGCTTGCAATACCGGCACCATAGCCCGCACCCGCGCCGATCGATGCATCGTAGGTGGAGTCTTCCACCGAAATAGCCGAAGTGTCGATCTTGCGCACGATGGCTTGTGCCGCTTGTTCCAACTGCGTTTGGGTGGTGGCCAACACATTGGCATACAGCCCCATGGCGTATTCACGGCTTTCGGGGGTGCAAGAACCCGTGAGGATGTCGTGGAAATGGGTGAGCAAGGTATCGCGCCACGCTTGCTCGTATTTATCCGGCAACGGCGCCACGCCCACAGCGGCATCTGCCATGGCATGCATTCCCTCCGCCGCCACGAGTGAACGTTCGCAGGCGCGATTGCCCATCTTCACGCGGCTTTGGGTGGTGTAACATCCTTGGAAAATGCCGTTAATTTCGTGATCCACCAACGGAACAAGGTCACGCACCGCTTCGGCGGCATGGAAATATTCCTTGATGGTGCCGAACTTCAAGGTGGGGAAGATCGGCCAGGTCATCATATCCAGCGCACGCCGCAGGTCGCGGCGAGTAGGACCGCCGCCGTGGTCGCCCACGCCATAGAGGAACAGCGACGTTTTGAGTCCGCCGCATGCGTCTGCTTTGTCGATTGCGGAGGTGGCCAAGACCGGAAGAATAGCGGCATTGTACCACAGCGGTTCACGGTAGCACAGCATTTCGCGGCCGGATAACGCCTTCCAACGGTATAGCATCAAACCGGGTTCTTTCAGCGCGCGGCAATGGTAGTAATATTTCACGTCGCCTTGCGCATCAATTTCGGGCAGGTTGCCGCTGTGACCGAAGGTATCGGGTGAAAAATCCAGTTCCAGCGAAGCGGGATCGACACCCCACACGTCACGCAGATAGGTTTTGGTGGAACGGATGTGACGTAACAGCGATTCGGTGGTAGGCATGTTTTTGTCTGTTTCCACCCACGAAGAGGCGGTGATCTCCCAACGCCCTTGTGCAATGCGCTGTTTGATACGTTCCATCATAGCGGGATCGTATTCCTCCACAATGCGATAGGTGGAAGCCTGCGATTGTGAAAAATGGAAGTCGGGGAACTCATCCATAATATCCAGCATGGTGCGGAAAGTGGCCAGCGTCACGGAGACCGTTTCATTCCACGTCCACATCCAATTCATATCGATGTGTGCATGACCGGCCAAAATCACGGTGTATGCTTTGGCGGCATCGGCCAGCGGAAGAAGCGCTTCTTCTGCCTTTTCGCACACGCTTTGCGTGAGCGTGCCGTCCGTTTCCATGGCCGTTTCCAAAACAGTAAGTGCACGGTCGATCGCATTGTTAAACCGATAATTTTCCGCCGTGTTTAAACGAAGAGCATACTCCATTTCCCCCGTGATACGGAAGAGGTGTTCCGCAAACGGGGTGATGTTCATTCGTTCTTCATGCGACAGAAAGCTCATGTCTTCATGTCGCTTTTGATCGCGATATCCGCCGATTTTCTTGCGCAAAACAGCATAGCGATGGGCCAGCGTAGACATATAGGATCCCTCTTTTCTCTAACAAACATTCTTTGGTTAGAGTGTATCATCCTCCGTGCCGTTTTGCAATCTATTTTTTATGGATTTAGCATTTTTATAATGGATTCGGTTACGTTAGTGCGCAGACGATCCACCGCTTCAAAATCCATAGCCTTCACGGTGAAGCGTTCCATTTCGTCGTGGATCGCTTTGGCTTCGGCGGCACAGGCGACCGCTTCGCACAACAGTTCCCGCGCGGCGCGGCGGTTGAAGGCAAGCCGTTGGCGCTTTTGGGAGAGTGCGTCTTCCAACATGAAGCGGGACGCGTGAATGCGGCGATAAACGGGAAAATCTGCTTTGTGCCACGGGTTGGACAGCGTGAATCCCACCCCTTGTTCCGGAAACAGGATATGTTCGATCTTTTCCGTCGGATCCAGCGGGCAGGCGCAGGTGATGAGGTGAGCGCCGCGTTCCAACGCGCGGTCGCGTAGTTCGCGAAGCAGAACCGTTCCCGCCGCCCCGTATTCATCGTCCACAACGTACAAACGCGGACACAACGCCTGCAGGGTACTGTACAGCACCATGGGCCCTTCGGGTGTGACGGCGCTTAAAAAGCGACGTTCTTCTCGTCCCGCACGATGTACAGCGGGGCATTCTTTTTCACATAATCGTCGGGCGGTACGGCGCACTTTATCTTCATCGGTGCAGCGGGCGGCGATGCGGCGGCTGTCCTCCAACAGAGAGGCTGCGGTGGCCAGATATCCGCGGCACCGCGCGTGCCGTTCGGTACAGGCATCGGTTGCCTCCCGAACGGCGGCGGCGTTTTGAAATAATTCGTCGTTGTTTGCACAGCCGCCGATGTCCACCACCACTTCGCAAGCACCCCAGTAGCGCGGTTCCAACACGTGTGGGGCGGTGCCGTCGAAGATGGCTGTTTTCAAAGCGGGAAAGCGCACCCCGTCCAACGAATGCGGATCGGACGAACAGTACAGAAATTCTGCTTCCACGGTTTCGTCTGCTGCCGCTACCTCCTCCCACACCTGTCGCATAAAGGTGGATTTTCCGCTGCCCGGTCCGCTTTTGATGATATATACCCGCCACCCCTCTTCGGGGCGGTAACTTTCGGGCATATACCCCACAAATCCCTGCGGTGTATTGGCTCCCAAAAAGAAACAGGCTTCCGGTTGTTTCATACACATACCCCCTCCTTTTCAGCCTATGATTGCGCGCCGAAAGGGTGCATATTTTGCGAGGCGAGGACATATCATTCCATGAACGGAGGGAGCGTTATGGCAGGAGAAACCGTGCGGCCGACCATGCCGCATCAGGTGATCATGGAAAATCGCAGAACATTGAGTGTAAGCGGTGTGTCGGATGTGGACAGTTTTGACGACCTTACGGTGGTGGCGTATACCGACCTCGGAGAACTGACCGTGCGAGGGAACGGGTTGCAGATATTGCGGTTGAATGTGGAAACGGGTGATCTGTCGCTCACGGGAGAAATCGACGCATTATCCTACTCTTCACAAACCTCGGCCCGCGGCGGAAAGTGGAAACGCCTGTTTCGCTGATATGGAACGGTTTGGAATCAGCGTTGCAGGGCAGACGCGTGAACTTCTATGGTTTGCGGCGGTGGGGGTTTTGCTCGGTGTGTGGTACGAATTGTTTCGCATGGGGCGATTGATCGTTCCGCCGTCGGCACACCGTGTGTTTTTGGAAGATGTGGCGGCGGCGATCGGGGCGGCGTTTATCACCCAAACGGCGGCATTGCCCATCAGCAGCGGGCGGGTACGGCTCGCACATCTGCTTTGCCTGTTGTGCGGGGCATTGTTGTATTATCTCACCGTGGGGCGGTTGATCCACGCCGTTTTGCGCATTTTGGTTCGTGCAGCCGAACGAGGGGGAGAGGCCGTGGCGGATGTTGCACGAAGAGGTAAACAAAAAATAAAAAATATTTGCAAAAAAGCCGCAAAAAGTTGTAAAAAGCCCTTGCAACAGGAGGGGGAAATGTAGTATAATTAGGATAACTGATTGTCGGGAAGGAGAATGACCATGCACGCAGCAAAAAAGAAGTCGGCAGTAAAGCGTCCTCGGCGTAACCGCATGATGGCGATTGCGTTGACCGTGTTTGCGGTGTATGTGGTCGTAGTGCTGACTCAACTGCAACTCGAACTCAACGAACGGCGTGCGGCGCTGGATGAGATTGATCGGCAGATCGTGGAGCAGCAGCGGGTGAATGAGGATCTTACCGATAAGCTCAACAACTACGAAAAGTATTTGGAAGAGCAGGTGCGGCAGCGCGGTTTGGCGCGTCCCGGCGAGATCGTATTTCAAGAAATTCCCGGCATGGAATAACCGTGAGTTAACAGAGGGGTAAACAGCAACTATGCAGGTCGAAACAGGTTCTATTTTGGAAGGTAAGGTTACCGGTATCACCAATTTCGGTGCGTTTGTGGAACTGCCCGGCGGGCAGACCGGTATGGTACACATTTCGGAGGTGGCCTCCGCATTTGTGACGGATATTCGCCAGCATCTGACCGAAAACCAGACGGTCAAAGTCAAGGTGTTGAGCATTGGGGAGGATGGAAAGATCAGTCTTTCCATCAAAAAAGCACAGGCAACCGAAGCTCCTGCGCCCAAGCCGCGTCAGGGTGGCGGACGCCCCAACCGTGCGCCCCGCAAGCCTGCCGTTTCGCCCGGTCGTCCCGGCTCGTTTGAATGGCAGTCGGCGTCCGCCGGCACTTCGTTTGAAGATATGATGTCCCATTTTAAGCAGACGAGTGACGAGAAGATCTCGGATCTTAAGAAGTCGTCCGAAGGACGTCACGGCGGCGGGTATTCCCGACGCGGCGGCAGCCGCGGCGGTAACGGCCCGGATTTTGATTTTTGATGTTGCACACGCGTCGGTCGGATTGGCCGACGCGTTTCTTTTTAAAACAAAAGCAATATCAACATTATTTTTACAAATTATTCTTGATTTCTGTGCAAAATTGTGGTATTCTATGGGTGGGATAAACCGACGAATCCAACCCCGCCTCAAAACGAAGGCATGGGTGTTCGGTTTGCCTCAGGGGAAAACTCCCCGCGAGAGATTACTGCAAGGAGTGTATGGTATGAAGATGTCGATCGTGGCCCGTAAAATGTCGCTCAGGCCGTCTTTTTCGGAAAGAACACAACAGAAGCTGGATAAGCTGGATAAGTTTTTTCGCACCGATGCCGAATGTACCGTCACCCTCACAGCCCTGCCGCGCGATGTCCTGCAGGTGGAGGCGACCGTGCGTTCCGACGGTATGTTGTTCCGTGCCGAAACGACCGACGAAGACGCCAACAGCGCGATCGATACGTTGATTGATCTGTTGGTGCGGCAGATTCGCAAGAACAAGACGCGTCTGGCACGACGTTTGCGTGAAGATGCGTTTGATGCGGAACTCGGAGATGAGGATGAGGAGTTTCGCGTGGTGCGCCGCAAAAGTTTTGCGGTGCGACCGCTGGATGTGGAAGAGGCCATTTTGCAGATGAATATGCTCGGCCACCAGTTCTTCATGTTCCAAAATGCGGAAACAGGCGGCATCAACGTGGTGTATCGCCGTCACAACGGGGATTACGGGCTGTTGGAACCGTATAATGAATAACAATGGAACGCCTCTTGTTGGCTCGCCGCCAAGAGGCGTTTTTTGATTTTTACAAAAAAGCAATTTTTGCAAGAAAAAAAGTTCAAACGCCGCCATTTCGGTAATTTGTACATTCGTTTTTTATCGCTACGCAAGCAAAACTCGGTTTTATTCGTCATATTAAACAAGCGAGAAAGGCGAAATTCGTCTTTTTGACGATTTTTGGTGTGCAAGATACCCGAAAACGAGAAGGATTGTTGGGCAATTCTCATAAATTGCCGCAAAAATTACGAACTTTCTATGGTCAAAACAGTTGACACGGAGTGGTAATTGTGCTATATTTATCATGTTAAATTTTAGCGTGGTTCACTATGTTGACGAAAGAAACGCTGCTTTTGGGCAAGAAATTTGACTTTCTCGACAAAAACAGCGGAATTTCAGACATGGTGAGGTGCGCTTGCAGTTTCACCAATTCTTACGGAGGGACACATTATGAGCGTTTTTGAACAAGGCAAAGCCATCCGTCACATACTGATGGTCGCGCTGGCTGTTATCCTCGTGTTCTCGCTGAATGCCGTACCGGTATTGTCAGTAGTGGCCGAGGCGACGGCCGACGGAGGCGACGCCGCAGCCAGCCTGAATCCGAACGGATACGAGGCATACCTTGCGAAGTATCCGGATGCCAAGGCGGCATCGGCGACTTCGAAGGTGGTTATCTTGGCAGGTGCACAGGGCGCGTACGAAGCGAACGCCGCTGCATCGGTCGAGCGAATCACCAAAGAAACGAACGAAGGGGCTTTGGCGCTGGGGGACTATGAGTCTGCCCTGCTGCTGAAAGAGGATAAGAACCCCGATGAGATCGGTGCGGTCACCTTTAAGTTTACGGTGCCCGAAACGGCTCTGTATAGTGTGAACCTCGTGTATCACGGCTTTAACGCCTCGTACAGTAAGGGCAGTACCATCGAACGCCGTATGCTGGTGGACGGTGCGGTGCCTTACGAAGAGGCGGAATATCTTACTTTGCGCCGTGTGTTCAAGGATGTGTACCGTCTGGACGACAGCGGCAACCGCTTAAAGGATATCAACGGTAACGACATTCGCCCGAGCCAGGAGGAAGTGTTCACCTGGATCTCCCGCGACCTGTATGATGCCGAAGGATACCTTGCGGCGCCGATGCAGTTCTATCTCGAAGCGGGCGAACACAGCATCACGCTGGAATCCCGCCGCGAGGCAATGCTGCTTTATTCCATCACGCTGTTCGGTCAACAGCCGCTTCCGACGTATGCCGAGGTGGAAAAGACCTATCAGCAGAACGGCTATAAGCAGGCTGCAACCTCGAACCTGTTCATTCAGGCGGAGGATATTGTACTGAAATCCGAAAAATCCAACTATCCGCTGTGCGACCGTTCGTCGGCCGGCACCATGCCGCAAGATCCCTTCGTCACCAAGCTGAACTATATCGGCGGTGAAAAGTGGCAAAGCAGCGGTAGCTGGGTGGAATGGACCGTCACACCCGAGCAGACCGGCCTGTACGCCATGACCTTGCGTTACAAGCAGGACATCTATTCCGGTGTTAAGATCTCCCGCCGTCTGACCATCGACGGTGAGGTGCCGTTCGCCGAAGCGGAAGCATTTACGTTCGACTACAACAACGCGTGGACCAACGTGACGCTCAGCGACGACAGCGGCAAGCCTTACTACTTCTATTTTGAAGCAGGTCGTACATACACCCTGCGTATGGAAGCGGTTCTGGGCGATATGGGTAAACTTCTCAACCGTGTGTCCGATGTTATGACGAAGTTGAATGCCGACTATCGCACCATCTTGATGATCACCGGTTCCACACCGGATAAATACCGCAGTTACCGCTTTGAAGAACTGATCCCCGAAACTCTCGCGGACATGGCGACGCAGGCGGCCGAACTGGAGGATATCGTGAACGGCCTGGTGGAGCTGACCGGTGAAAAGGGTGAGCGCGTGGCTACCCTCGAAAAGATGTCCACCGTTGTGCGCCAGATGACCGACGATCCGTTCGTTATCGCGGCGAAGTTCTCAATGTTCAAAGACAACCTGTCCGCACTCGGTACGTGGATTTTGGAATCCGCCTCTCAGCCGATGAAACTGGACTACATCGCGTTGACTCCCGATGTGGCGAAGGCTCCGAAAGCGGGCGGTGGCTTCTTCCCCGACCTGTGGTTCGGCGTGCAGAACTTCCTCTCGTCCTTCGTGACCGACTACCAGTCGGTTGGTGCGACGGCGTCCGGTTTGGGTACCGGCAGCAGCATCACCGTGTGGGTGACCTCCGGTCGTGACCAGGCGAACATCATTCGTACCTTGATCGATACGACGTTTACTCCTTATTCCAACATCACCGTAAACCTCCAGTTGGTGTCTGCGGCGGCGGTTCTGCCCTGCGTGCTTGCGGGACGCGGCCCGGATGTCTGCCTTGGTGTGGCCAAGGGCGAACCGGTCAACTACGCGGTGCGTGATGCGGTTATCGCGTTGGAAGAAATGGAAGGCTTCAACGAAGTTATTCAGCGCTTCAACCCGAACTACGAAGCGGGCGAAGGCACCACGTCTTCCATCAGTGCTTTGATTCCTTATACTTATGAAGGCAAGACGTTCGCCTTGCCCGAAACCGAAGCCTTCAACATGATGTTCGTGCGTACCGACATTTTCACCGACTTGAATTTGAAGGTTCCCGAAACGTGGGAAGACCTCGAGTTGCTCATCCCCGAATTGCAAAAACGTAACATGTACATCGGTCTGGGCCACGACTTGGGTGCTCTCTTGATGTTCATGTATCAGCAGGGTGTGCCGCTGTACCTCGGCGACCGCGGTGTGGACGAAGGTAAGGCTGCAAACCTCGATTCGTCCACGGCGGTGCAATGCTTCACCAAAATGTGCGAATACTTCACGTTGTACGGTTTCCCGACCGACTACGATGCGGCCAACCGTTTCCGTTCGGGCGAAGTGCCGTTGATGATCTGCGATTACGGTCTGTACAACCAGTTGAGTCTGTTTGCTCCGGAAATCCGCGGTGACTGGGCGATGTACCAGATTCCCGGTACGGTGCAGGAAGACGGTTCCATCAACAATGCACAGACGACCGGTGGCTCGGCCGTGGTTATGATGCGCGGTTGCGAAGATCAAAAGGCCGCGTGGGAGTTCATGCAGTGGTGGACCAGCGAAGATACCATGCTGAACTACGGTAACGAAATGGAAACCGCCATGAACGGTGCGGCCCGTCAGGCAGTTGCCAACGTGAAGGCGCTCAACCGCATGGCTTGGTCCACGAAGGATCTTAACAACATCATGGGCCAATGGAAGAGCGTGGTGGGTACTCCCGAAGTGCCCGGCAGTTACTACACCGTTCGTGTGCTCGGCTTTGCGTTTGCCGAAGCATACAACAACAGTACCGATCCCGGCGACGCGCTGCAGAAATACATCTCGTCGCTGAATGCTGAGCTCACTCGTAAGAGAGCTGAGTTCGGCCGTTAATGCAGGAAAGAGGAGGTAAAGATTATGTCACAAGATATGGCAGCCGCCGCGGCAAAGGAAGTCATTATCCGCAAAAAGCCGCTTGGACAGCGCCTTAAAGAGGGTGGCATCGCTTATGTGTTCGTGATGCCCTACTTCATCCTTTTCTGCTTGTTCACCGTGGCACCGGTGGTCATCTCCTTGCTGTTGGGCTTTACGGAGTTTAACATGTTGAACTTCCCGCGGTTCATCGGTATGGACAACTACATTCGTATGTTCCTGGATGATGAGGTGTTCATCCTCGCCATCCGTAACACCTTCTTGCTGGCGGTTATCACCGGTCCTGTCAGTTACATGCTCAGTTTCTTGCTGGCGTGGCTGATCAACGACTTGAAGCCGTGGTTGCGTTCCATCGTGACGGTTATTTTCTACGCGCCGTCGCTAGTCGGTAACGTCATGATGATCTGGCAGATCGTGTTTTCCAACGACGCGTACGGTTACGCGAACGCATGGTTGCTCGAGCTCGGCTTGATCGATGCACCGGTTCGTTGGTTCTATAATACCGAATATATGATGCCGTTAGTTATCGTCGTTCTGCTGTGGTCCTCGCTTGGCACCAGTTTCTTGGCGTTCATCGCCGGTTTGCAGAACATCAGCCGTTCCTACTACGAAGCGGGCGCGATCGACGGTATCAAGAACCGGTGGCAGGAGTTGTGGTTCATTACCTTGCCCACCATGCGTCCGATGCTGATGTTCGGTGCGGTTATGACCATTTCCTCGGCGTTCGGTATCGGTGCTAACCTGAACGGTTTGGTGGGCTTCCCCTCCACCGACTACGCAACGCACACCATTGTTAACCACATGGAAGACTACGGTGGACAGCGTTACGAAATGGGTTATGCCTCGGCAATTGCGGCCGTGCTGTTCATCGTGATGATCTTGACCAACCATCTGATTAAGAAGATGTTGGCCAAGGTCGGCGAATAACGAAGGGGGGAGAGTTGAACATGGCTAAAAAACCTGCAAAACGTACCAAGCAACTGAATCGTTCCGTTGCCGGCAACGTGGGTGTTACCATCGTGTTGTCGCTCTTCGGTGCCTTCATGTTGTTGCCGATGATCTATTCGGTCTGTCAGGCATTGAAACCGATGGACGAATTGTTCGTGTTCCCGCCTCGCTTCTTCGTGCGTAACCCCACCTTGAAGAGTTTTCGTGATTTGTTCCGTTTGATCGGTGACCAGACGATCCCGTTCTCGCGTTACATATTCAACACGGTGCTGATCTCCGTGACCGGTACCTTCGGCCACGTGGTCATCGCTTCGATGGCGGCTTACGCGTTCGCGAAAATGGCTTTCCCGGGTTCCAAATGGATGTTCCAGACCATCGTTACCGCATTGTTATTCAACGCAACGGTGCTGGGTATCCCGAGCTTCATGGTGTTCACCTGGCTCGGCCTGCTCGATAACCCGCTGGTCATCATACTTCCCGCATGGCAAAGCACATTGGGCTTGTATTTGATGAAGCAGAACATGGAATCCATTCAGGACGCGGTTCTGGAACCGGCCCGCATCGACGGTGCCGGCGAATTCCGCATCTTCTTCGGCATCGTCATGCCGACGATGAAACCCGCATGGCTGACCTTGATCGTGCTCAGCTTTAGTGGCTTGTGGAACACCGGTGCGGTCAACACGATCTACAGCGAAAACTGGAAGACGCTGAACTACGCGATGAGCCAGATCCTGGCCGGCGGTATCGCCCGTACCAATGCGGCGGCTGCGGCGAGTGTGGTCATGATGATCGTCCCGATCGCGGTGTTCATTTTCACACAAAGTAACGTGGTGGAAACGATGGGTTCCTCCGGTATGAAAGAGTAAGGTGATGAAGGTGAGTCAGAAACTGAAACAAGTAACCAAGCGTGTCGGCGTACTCGCGTTGGTCGTGTTGATGCTGGCGTCCCTTGGCTTCAGCGCGTCTGCGGCCAGCATCTCCGACTCGACATTTGTACCCTACACGACCTATACCTACGATTTTGACGGTATGGATATGAAGAGTCCGCACGCGTATGTGGCGGACGCGCTGTTGGATCGTTCGGCGATGGGCCTTCGCACGCCGCTGAAGGATCCGAGCGATCTGTTCTTGGCACCGGACGGTCACTTCTATGTGGCGGATACCGGTAACAACCGCGTGGTTGCGTTTGATGCCGACATGAAGTATGTCGGTGTCATCGGTGGCGTGGAAGCCCCGATCATCAACTACACGGCTATCGTTCCGTTCTTGACGGAACGAATGGCGGAAGAAGAGTCCACTTGGGAAGACGCGCTGGTTCGCCGTCTTGAAAAGATGGCGGAGAAAAAGGCCGAGGAAACGGATCCGGAAAAGGCGGCGATGCTTACTGCACCGACCTTTACCCCCGATGATTTCCTCGCTATCCGTGCACGCTTGGCGGCGGTGTTTACCTCCGAGAGCAACACGACGCCTATGGAAGCCGAATACGACGTCGTGAAAGCGGAGTATGAGGCAGCCGGTGTGGTGATGCCCCACTTTGAAAGCGTGGGCGGCGCCGATGTCGGTATCTGGGATATGATCAAGGAGTTCACCTACGTGACGTTCCTTTACAGTTCGTTGGATGCGGAAGAGATCGCTTCTCAGACGCGCGGCGAAACGGACGAAGAACGCGCATGCTTTGAATGTTGGGAAAATTTCTTGATGAGTGGTGAACTTGACCCCTCTGCCGATAACTTGACCGCGCCCGAAGGCGTGTTTGTTACGGCAGACGGTACGCTGTACATCGCCGATACCGGTGGGGAGCGTATTTTGAAGTTGCAGATGCCTGAAGGCATGGACAAATGGCGTCTTGGCAGCTACGAAGTGGTGGAGAGCATCGAGAAACCCGAATCCTCCATCCTCTCGTCCGAATTTATCTTTAAGCCCACCTCGTTGGTGTTGGATGCGGCCGGCCGTATGTACATCAACATCAAGAACGTCAACTCGGGTATCATGCAGTTGAGTTCCGACGGTGAGTTTATGGGTTACTACGGTGCTCAAAAGGTTACCGGTAGTGTGTTCCAATGGTTCTTGCAACTGTTCCAGACGGATGAACAGCGTGCCCGTACCGTGCGTACGGTGCCGCGTGTGTACAACAACATCGCGATCGACTCGAAGAACTTCGTGTGGATCACCGCCAACTCGATGGAAAACACGGATATTTTCACTCATCTGGAAGACGGCAATTCGGCAACGGCTCCCGTGAAGCGTTTGAACCCCAGCGGTGACGACGTGTTGGTGCGTAACGGTATCTGGGCGCCTGCCGGCGACGTGGTGGAAGATGTGAAAGCCGTATCCTCCATCGTGGATGTAGCCATCAAGGGAGATACCGGCGTGTATACTCTGGTGGACGATAAGGCGAACAAACTGTTCACCTATGATTCCGAAGGTAACTTGCTGTATGCCTTCGGCGGTTCGGGTTCGCAGCTCGGTGTGTTCACGCTGATCAGCGCGGCGGTCTATCAAGGAACCGACCTGTTGGTTATGGATAAGACCACCGGTTGCATTACCCGCTTCAAGCAAACCGCGTATGCCGAGCAGATCGAAATTGCGTTGAACGCCGATGCGGCACGTGAGTACGCAAAATCGGAAGAGGCTTGGCAGTACGTTCAGAAGTTAAACTCCAACTTCGACTTGGCTTACATCGGTTTGGCGAAGAGCTATATGCGCAGCGCGGCACAGGCCGAAGGTGCGCAGGCAAAAGAACTCTATCAAAAAGCGATGGAATATTACAAGTTGGCCCGTGACACGGAAGGCTACTCCAAGGCGTTCAAGGATTACCGTTCGCTGTATGTGCGTGACAATCTGTTGATCGTACTGGCGGTGCCGATCGTGATCGGTGTGGCGCTGTACTTCGCGTTCCGCGCCATCAACAAGGTGAATGCCAAATTGCATATCACCGGCACGGCTACCACCTATGTGGAAGAACTCTGCTACGGTTGGCGCGCGGTATTCCACCCCATCAACGGCTTCTGGGAAATCAAACGTGAAAAACGCGGCAGTGTGCGCGCGGCAGTCACCTTCTTGGTGGCGGCAGTCATCGCGTTTGTGTTCCAGGCCACCGGCACGGCGTACCTGTTCAACAACGTAGCGGTCGAAGAGATCAGCTTGGTGCAACAGGCGGCGAACGTACTGCTTCCGGTGCTGCTGTGGGTTGTGGCCAGTTGGTGCTTCACCACCCTTATGAGTGGTGAAGGCAGCATGAAGGATATCTTCATCGCGCTGTGCTACGGCTTGATCCCGCTGATCGTGTTGTTGATCCCCTCCACCTTGCTCAGTCACATCTTCTCGTTGGATGAGCAACCGTTCCTCGTGTTCTTCCAGTCGGTCGCCTATCTGTGGATGGGGCTGCTGGTGGTATTCGGTTCAATGGTGGTGCAGGATTACACCTTCAGCAAAAACTTGCTTACGGTCATCCTCTCGTTGCTCGGCATGGTTGCGATCATGTTCCTTGCGATGTTGCTCTTCTCGTTGACCGGTAAGTTGTGGGGCTTCATTGAAACCATTTTCCAAGAAATTGCCTATCGGCTGTAAGGAGGGACAGAACAATGAAAATGAAACGTTTGATTTCACTGTTGTTTGTGGCAATTTTTGTTCTGACCACCTTCAGCGGTGCATTTGTGTACGGTGACGATCCGGAGAACACCACCGGTGAAGTCACCGAAGGTACCGGCGACGATGTCGTCGAAGAAGTGGTCCTGCCGGACTTCAACCACGAAGATGGCAGTTTGATTCCGGTGGATGCCATGGATGAAGAGAACACGGTTCTTCTACAGGCAGCGGAAAGAGCCGCCGGCGGCCGTTCGGTTACGGTGTATTCTTTCCAGATGTGGAAAGAAACCTTCACCGTGGAGCGTGTGGCGGACTTTGTCGGTGTGTATGTGTACGATACCGGCAAGATGATTCGCCTCTCCCTGGCGGAAGGTTCCGACAGCAAGACGGCTATCTATGATCTGACGCTTCAAAAGAACGAAGCGGAAGACGGTACCGTGACAGAAGAGGATATCAGCGAAAAATGGTTGAACGAAACCGCGTATCTGTTGGAGATCACCTCGGTGTCCAGCGCGGAAATTGCGGCATTCGCCACCATGACTCCCGAAGAGAAGCTGACCTGGAAAAAGGCCAAGCGCGGCAAGTTCACCTCCGAAGCACAGCGCGTGAGCGTTATGTCCAACTACGGTACGGTGGGTGACCTGACGCTGTATGTGGATGAACAGCTCGGTGAGATTGCCATTCACAACACCAAGACGGGGGACTACTTCTTCTCCAATCCGTACGATTACAACCGTGTGACGGTTCCCAGCGTGACCACTAAGAGCCAGTTGTCCTCGCTTATCGAGTTGGAGTACTACGATAACTCCGCGAACAAGAAGACGCTGTACTCTTACGATGACGCAATCAACAAGACCACCTTTGCCGATCCCGAGGATCCGGACACGGTGGATAACCTTCAGTTCTGGGCTGAAAAGCTGGGCGAAGGCAGCGTGCGTTTGAACTTTGAAATCGGTTCCAAGGAACTGGACACTTTGCTCCCTTATGCGGCAGAAGTGCAAAACTTCAACGCGAAGGTGTTGGATCCGCTGAAAGCGATGGCGGATGCGGGCGATGAGTACGCAGCGCTGGCTTATAGCAAGGTGATCGCGTTCTACAACCGCGGCAAGGTGTACTCCTACAATGAACTTTCCGCTTCGCTCAAACAGAGCATTTCGATGGAGTTCCCCGGCATTAAGGAACACGACTTCTACATTCTGCGTACCAGCGGTTTGTACAACCGCGATAAGCTGTTGCTGACGGATTATATCCGTTATCCGAAACAGTACACCCAGGCAGATTTTGATTACGATTTGGAGATTTCCGGATATGAACCGGAAGAAAACTTCTTTGCCTGCTTCAAGTTCTATATGGACATCACAATTGAAGACGGCAACATGAAGGTCAATATCCCGACCGACAACATCTCCTACGACGACGAGCACTTTACCTTGACCAAGATCTCGCCTCTGCGTTACTTCGGCAGCGGCAAATTCCTTGATGAAGGCTTTGTGTTCATTCCGGACGGCAGCGGTGTGGTTATCAACTTCAATACCGAAAGCACAAAGACCACGACTTCGCTGTCCAAGGTGGTGTACGGCGAAGACTATTCGTTGCTCACCCAAAAGTCGTACAACAACCTGTCGCAGACGGCGTATATGCCGGTGTTCGGCTTGAAAGCCGGTACGCGCGCCTACCTTGCGGTGATCGAAAAGGGCGATGCCCTGGCCACCGTGCAGAGTGAAACAGGTAACCTGCAGTCGCCTTTTGAAGCGGCGTATGCGACCTTCACCTACCGCACGGTGCAGACCATCAACTACACCGACGGTACCAAGCAAAACGGTGAGTTTACCTACTTCAATGAAAATATCTACACCGGCGGTTTCGCGTTGCGGTATCTCTTGATCTGCGGCAAGAGTGACACCGATTATGTGGATATGGCTATCAAGTACCGTGAGTATCTGGTTGCGAACGGTCGTTTGGTGAACGGCGTGAACACCGCGGCGAACAGCAACGTGCCGCTGGTATTGGAAACGCTCGGTATGATCGACAAGAAGGAATCCTTCTTCGGTATCATCTACGACAAGAAGATCCCGATGACCACCTTTGAAGATGCACAAGCCATGATCAGCACCCTTTCGGGCGAAGGCGTGGGGAATGTATCTCTTCGCTATCGCGGTTGGGTGAACGGCGGCTTGAACTACTCGATTCCGAACAAGTTCTCTTTTGCGGGTAAATTGGGTGGTAAAACAGGCTTCAGCAACCTGGTCGCTTTCATGGCGAACGGCGGCTATTCGCTGTATCCGGAAGTGGATTTCAACGTGGTGCGTCGCGATTCGCTGTTTGATGGGTACGATATCCAGAGCAACGCTCCGAAGATGACCGACCGTACCACCGTGACGCTCACTCCGCGTAATGAGTTGGATAACGTCATGGAGATCGACAAGAACTACTTTGCCGTATCTCCCTCCTCCGCAACCAAGTATTACAAATCCTTCTTCGGCAAGTACAACAAGTACAATGCCGGTTCGATCAGCTTGGGCACGGTGGGTAACATGCTGTATTCCGACTTCGCCAAGGGCGCGAAGGGCAAGAACCGTCAGCAGGCGTTGGATATTCTCAACTCCAACGTGCAAACCTACGTGATCGGCGGCGGCAGCGCCAAGATCATGGTGGAAGGCGGCAATGCCTACACGTGGGGCTATGCGACCGAGATCGTGGATATCCCGTTGTCCGGCAGTAACACGCTGTTGGCGGATCGTTCGGTACCGTTTATGCAGATCGTTCTGCACGGCCATATCCAATATTCCGGTTCGGCGATCAACATGGCGGACAACATGACCAACATGATTCTGAAGAGCGCGGAATACGGTGCAAACTTGCACTTTACGCTCAGCGCACAGAATACGCGTGAGTTGAAGGAAACGGTATACTCCAACTACTTCACCATTGATTTTGACACCTGGAAGTCGGATGTAACCACCCTGTATGCGAAGTTCAATGCGGTGTTTGCATCCTTGCAGGATAAAGAGATCACGGATCACGCGACGGTTGCAGACGTTGAGAACGTGTACATCACCACCTACAGCGACGGAACCAGAGTGGTAGTCAATTACAACCGTACAGATGTGACGGTAGACGGCAAAACAGTTGCGGCACAGGACTTCATGGTCCTTTGATCGCTGTCACATATTTTGAGAAGTAAGAGGTTGGAATTATGAGTACTGCTGTAAAAAATTTACAAAACAAAGCACGGCGTCGCAGTTCCTCTCTGGAAAAGAGAAAGCAGAAAGCCTATTGGGTGTTTCTCATTCCTTTCCTGATTGGTTTTGTGTGCTTGTTTGCCGGTATCTATTTTGATTCGTTGGTCTACAGTTTCTGCAAGATCACGATGAAGGGCAAAGACGGCTTTGCCCAGGAATTTGTCGGATTCAAGAACTATGTGACGGCGCTTCAGGACGTGGATTATCCGGGCCACATTCTCTCGTCGGTCGGCGGGATGATTCCGGATGTGTTGATGATCACCTTCTACAGCTTGTTTGTGGCTGTGTTGTTGAACCGTGACATCAAAGGCCGCACCGTTTTCCGTGCGATCTTCTTCGTTCCGGTTATTCTTGCCACCGGTTTTATGACCAAGGCGGATATGACCAACGTTGTGACGCAAAGCACCTGGTCTTCGCTGGGTGAAACTGCGACGGCATCGGGAACGGTGGCCAACGGTTTGTTTGAAGCGAAGGACCTGCAGGAATATCTGATGAATATGAGTTTCTCGCCGGCGATATCCACTTACGTTGTCGAGGCGGTATCCCGTATCTTCGACATCGTGAACAACTCCGGTGTGCAGATGCTGCTCTTCTTGGCAGGCTTGCAGTCCATTTCGCCGTCCATTTACGAAGCATCCGATATTGACGGTGCTTCGGGTTGGGAAACCTTCTGGCTGGTTACCCTTCCGATGATCAGTCCTTACATTCTGGTTAACGTGTTCTACACCGTCGTGGACTCGTTCACCAAGAGCGATAACTTGATCATGCAGTTGATCCAAGAACAGAGCTTCAAGTCGAACGCCATGGGCGTCGGCGCGGCAATGGCGTGGTTCTACTTCCTGGTCGTGGTTATCCTGGTCGCCATCATTGTGTCGATCATCAGTAGTTTCATCTACTATCAACAACGTGATTAAAGGAGGGTCGAGCAATGAGTGAAATGGTTAAAAAAGCCAAGGCGCCGAAAGTCGCCAAGGAAACCGAGCGTAAGTTCAAGAGAACGCGTACGCCTCTTCGTGAGCGTATCAACGTGAGCAACGTGGGAAGTCTGCTCGGCCGTATCTTTATCTATCTTCTGTTGATCGAAATCGCTTTTATCATCATCTATCCGCTGTTCACCAAGTTGTCTACCTCCTTGATGAGCGAGCAGGATATGTATGACCGTACGGTGACCTTTATCCCGCGCCATCCCACTCTTGAAAACATCATTCTGGTGTTCCAGGAGTCCTCCTTCCTGAAGGCGTTGGGTAACACCTTCTTGATCGCGTTGCTCTCGGCTATCCTGCAAACGGCGATCTGCTCCTTCACCGGTTTCGGTTTGGCGAAGATGAAGTCCCGTTGGGGCACTCTGGTCATGGCCGCGGTTATTCTGGCCATCCTGATCCCCAACCAGGTCATCCTGATCCCGTTGTATCTGAAGTTCAGATTCTTCGATATCTTCGGTCTGTACGGATTGATCACGGGCCAGCAAGGTCCGTCGTTGATGAACACTCTCTGGCCGATCATCATTTTGTCCATCACGGGTTACGGCTTTAAGAACGGTCTGTATATTTTCATTATGCGTCAGTTCTATAAGGGCGTTCCGGAAGAACTGGAAGAGGCCGCCGCCATTGACGGTTACGGCACCTTCGCTACCTTCTTCCGCATCATTCTGCCGATGGCAGTTCCGATGATGATTACCATCTTCATGTTTGCCTTCTCCTGGCAATGGACCGATACCTTCTATTCGGGTATCTTCTTCTCGAACCTTAAGGTGTTGGCAAACACGATATTCACCATGAGTAGTGCGACCTCCGGTCTCACCAGCGGCGCTTTCTCGGCGTCCATGTATCTCCACACGGGTGTGTTGATGGCTATTTTGCCGCTTATCATCATCTACGTGGTGGCACAGCGCTGGATCATCGGCGGCATCGAACGCAGCGGCTTGGTTGGTTAATTTGTCTTAAAAAGAGCACGCAACTTCGGTTGCGTGCTCTTTCTTCTTGACAGTCAGAAATGAGTTGGGTATACTAAAAACAGGGAGAGTTCCCGTACACAACGAATAAGGAGAGAAGAATATGATTTGGGTAATTTCGATTTTGGTCGTGCTTGCAATTGTGATTTTGGCGAATATCAAGATCGTTCCGCAAGCGCATGAGTTTGTTGTGGAGTTGTTGGGTAAATACCGTGCTACGTGGTCGGCCGGCTTGCACGTGAAGATTCCGCTGATCGAAAAGATCGCGAAGAAAGTCACGCTTAAGGAACAAGTGTTGGATTCCCCGCCGCAACCCGTTATCACCAAGGATAACGTCACCATGCAGATCGATACGGTGATCTATTATGCGGTGTACGATGCAAAGTTGTTTGCATACGGTGCGGTGAATCCCATTTCGGCGTTAGCCAATTTGGCGGCAACCACGCTGCGCAACATCGTGGGTGAACTGGAATTGGACGGCACCCTCACTTCGCGCGATACCATCAATGCCAAGATGACCGAGATTTTGGATGAAGCGACCGATAAATGGGGCATTAAGGTGCATCGCGTGGAACTCAAAAACATCATTCCGCCCGCGGAAATTCAAAATGCAATGGAAAAACAGATGAAAGCGGAACGTGATCGCCGTGAAACGCTGTTGCAGGCAGAGGGACACAAGGCGGCCGCAATCACGCGCGCGGAAGGCGATAAACAGGCGATGGTGCTCGCCGCCGAAGGCGAACGCGATGCCCGCATTGCCCGTGCGGAAGGCGAAGCGCGTGCGATTTATCTGGCGAAGAAAGCGGAAGCCGACGGTCTGCTCGCACTCAAAGAAGCGGGTGTGGACGCGGCGGTGCTGGAACTCAAAAAGTATGAGGCGTTGGTGGCTATGTCGGATGGCCGTGCCTCCAAGATCATCGTCCCCACCGATGCGGTAGATATGACCAAAGCGAACGTGTTGTTTTCTGAAACGTCGGGTTTGGGTGATGCTACCCAACCGGCCCCCGAAGCGCCGAAAAAGGCGAAAAAGCCGGATCCCTGCTGCGATTGATAGGTGAAAGTAAAAAACGAAGGCTCGAGGATATCGAGCCTTCGTTTTGACTGCGGTGCCCGAAACGGCGCGGCATAGCCGCGCGGTCGGGATGGCAGGACTTTCTTCTTGCTTGACGGAAGCCCCACCGGAGCTTTCTCCCGAATCTTCGCACCTAAAGGCGCTCGGCAACGCGACCCGTTTGCGGTGCCCGAAAAAATCGTCGG
>JAZSHJ010000125.1:0-8598 GCA_045533175.1 Acutalibacteraceae bacterium | reverse complement strand
CAGGGGCGGGTGCAGGGGCTGCCGCGGGAGCCGGAGCCGCCACGGGGGCCGCCGCATCTGCCGCGACCTCTTCCACCACTACATCGTATGCTTTGCCGTTCACCGTCATATGAAACCGTTTCATTGTATCGTCATCCTTTCTTTATTGTGCATCACAGGCGGATATTCGCGTGCTTGCGCGGCATGTGCGTCACACGCTTGCCGGCCATCATGTTCAAGAACGCGATCAATTTTTTACGCATTTCGGCAGGGGCAACCACGTCGGTAACCCAGCCCTTTTCTGCCGCGGTCGATACCGCACACTCGGTGGCGGCGTATTCCTTCGCGAGCGCCGTACGTTCGGTTTTCGGATCGGTCATTGCCTGCAGGCGATCCTGCCACAGCAATTCCACCGCCGTTTCGGGAGCAAGCGGCGAAACGGTAGCGTCCGTCCATGCCAACACCGCATCTGCACCGGCCGATTTCCCCGCCAGCGCAATATACACCGCGCCGTACGCACGGCCGGTGATGACCGACAACTTCGGCGAGGTGATCTCGGCATACGCCTGCGACAGTTTCGCCGCCGAAGCAAGCGACTTGAAACCTGCCGCATCCACAAAGGTGATCACGGGGAGCGAGAAACTGTCGCACAGGCGCACGAAACGCGCGGCTGCACCGCACTCCTCATCCAACGCATCCGCCGCGAGAGTGACCATGCCGCAAGGCGCACCGTCCACACGAGCAAACGCCGTGACGTCGGACAACTTCAAAAGCGAACCCGCATCCGCCGCCAGCGAAGCGGCATCTCCTTCGCCGGCACCGTTCGCACTTTCAAACACGGCGGGCGAAGCCAGGTTGTTCTGCGGCAGATAGGACAGCACTTCACGCGCCGTTTCCATTGCCTTTTTATCACAGCAAGCGGTGATGTCCGCCTCTTCCGAAGCGCCGCCCACCGTAAGATAATAATCTGCATTTTCGGCTTTAATGACCACATCGGCCGCCGCAGCGATCAGCGCCGCCGAACCGACACACGCCCCCGCGACCACCGCGATCTGCGGAACGACGCCCGACAGTTCGTGACTGCGGTGCAGAATATCCGCGATGGCATCCATCGCATCCACGCCTTCGCCGAGTCGAGCCCCGTCGCTGTCGAACACCGCCACCAACGGAGCTCCGTTCTGCGCGGCAAGTTCGTATACTTTCGCGATCTTCATCGCCTGCTCACGGCCGATCGCACCGCCGACTACCGCACGATCCTGCGCAAAAGCGTACGTCGGCACGCCATCCACATAGCCGAACCCGGTGATAACGCCCGCCGATTGTGCCAGACGATCGGTTTCCACAAACGTATCCGCATCAAACAGCGCCACCAGACGCTCCCGTGCGGACAGCACTTCCGTTTGACCACTCATACTGAAATCCTCCCATTTACTGAAACAGGAAGTCAATATCGCCCGTTTCGGCGACAATTAACCCCAATCAAAGTCAGTATACCATCTTAAGTGCAAAAAAACAACCCTTTTTTTCATCAAAAACAATTTTTTCACAGGGTTAAATGCGGTCGCCACGCCGCCAACCGCTTTTCACCGATACCGTCCACTTTCAACAGATCATCCAGCGAATAAAAGAACCCGTGTTCGGTGCGATACACCACAATGCGTTCGGCTATCGTTTCCCCCAAACCGTCGATTTGCATCAACTCCTGAACCGTACCCGTGTTGACGGATACCTTCAGCACGGCGGTTTGTGTTGTTGTCACAGCAGACGCCCCGCTTTGGTAGGTCACCTTCGGCGCGATAAAAGCGGGGACATCCGCCCACGAAAGCAAAACGATGGCAACGATCAGCAACGCCGAAATTCCAAACAACCACCGTTCCCGCTGTTCTTTTTCCACGGTATTCCCTCCCCTTCGACATTTGGCAACAGTATACACGAAACATTTCGTATTTTCAATCTTTACTTTTCGGCGGCGGTGTGCTATAGTAAATTGAATACTTATTTTTAAGCGAGGTTTCGACTATGTCTGAACATACCATCTCTTCTCTGACGGAACAAGCGACTTCTTTGCAGGCCGAAGGCAAGCCCGAAGAGGCACGCAACACCCTGCGAGAAGCGTATGCACTTTCGGTGGAGGAACACGGTGCCGATCACCCCGACACCTTAACGCTTTTGTGCGATCTGTCGGTGTATTGCGGTGCGCTGGCAGATTACGAAGGAGCGCTCGATTGCGCCACCCGTGCCGCCGAAGGACGAGCCACCGTGTTGGGGGAAACGCATTCCGACACGCTTTCGGCACAGCACAACGCCGCGCACGCGCTGTTCTGCTTGGGACGTGCCGAAGAGGCTGTGCTGTTGGCGGAACACGTGTTGAAGCACCGCCCCGAAGGAGATCCGCTTCAACTGCAGGCCATGATGAATCTGGCCGCGTGTTACGGCAGCGCCGGCCGCGTGGAAGAGGCTGTGGCAATGTATGAACGCGCCTTGAAATTGCAAATGGCTCTTCTGGACGAAAAGCATCCCGAAGTGCTCACCTCCATGCGCGGGCTTATCAATATGTATCACACTCTCGGCCGCATTGAAGACAGCGTGCGTATGGCGAAGCGTTTGCTCGTGCTGTGCGACGAACAGTTCGGCAGTACCGCCGCCGTCACGGTGGAAGCCATGCAACACTTGGCCGCTTGCTATGCGGCGCAAGGCAAGCACGAAAAGGCGATCAAACTGTTGGATCAGGCCTTGGAATCGCAACACCAGACGTTAGGCGAAGGTCACCCCGAAACGGTGGTGACCAAAAACAGCATGGCGGTGAACTACGTTTCGATGGGACAGCCGCAAAAGGCCTATGCGTTGTTTGCCGAAATTCTGGAACAGCAAACCAAGTTGTTTGGGGACGAACACCCCGCCGTGGCGGATGCGTTGCAGAACCTGGCGTTTTGCTGTGTGGAAACAGGGCGCGGCGACGAAGCGTTGCAGTTGTACCGCCGCTTGTTTGATTTGAAAAAAAGAGTGTTTGGCGAAGAGGCCGCCACCACCTTGAAGACCATGCAAGATCTGGCCATGCAACTGCTGATGTGCGGGCAAAAGGACAAAGGCTTTGCTTTAGCGAAAGACGCGCTTATACTCACCGAACGGGTGGCGGGCGGCGGCTCTCCCGATGCCTTGGCCGCGGCCGAAATGCTGGCCGATTGCTATCGCAACGAACGGCAGGACGACATGGCCGCCGCCGTGCTGAAAGAGGCGCTTGCCCACACCGAAGAACGCGCGGACGGTCCCGAAACGGTGCATACGTTGCTGAAACTGGCGGCGGTATATTACGACACCGAAAACTTTGACGATGCATGGAAGTTGTCCGAACGCGCCGCCACGGCGGCGTTGGATGTGTTGGGCGAAGACCATCCCGGCACGCTCAACACCATGAATATCCTGTACAGCAGTTGCGTGCAGTTGGAAAAGTACGAACGGGCGCGCGACGTGGCGGAACGTTGTTTGACCTTGCGGGAAGCCGCACTCGGCGCCAACCACCCCGACACCATCGCCACTATGCAACATCTGGCGGATATTTACAACGAATTGGATGAACCCACCCGTTCCACCGCGTTGGTGCACGACGTGCTCGTGCGGATGCGCCGCGCGGGCGTGAAAGAAGAGGCGGAGTTTGAACGCGTGTGGCACAACCTTGCGTACTACGCCTTCTGCGCCGAAGAGTTTGAAACGGTGGTGGAAGCGGGCAATGCCATGCTGAAGATCGCCAAAAAGCACGGCGAGCAGAATTACGCCGCGGCGGTATCGCTGCAGATCGTGGCAGACGGCCAAAACGGCCTCGGACGTTACACCGAAGCGCGCCGCAATGCCGAAAAAGCCGTAGCGATCGCCGCGGCCACCGTGCCGCCCGGAGTGGTCACCTCCCCCTTCTACTGTACGTTGGCGGATGCCTGCTTCGGCGAGGGGGACATGCCCGCCGCCCGTGCCGCCGCAGAAGAATGCGTGCGTATCTGCGAAGCCGCATTCGGTGCAGAGGATGATGCCACGCGTGACGCGCGCCGCTTTGCCGAAAAATTCCTTTAAACGTTAGAGGAGGATTCTTATGCCGATTAAAATTGCCGATAATCTTCCCGCCGCCAAGGTGCTGGAATCCGAAAATATCTTCGTAATGACCGAACAGCGGGCAACTCATCAGGATATCCGCCCGTTGCGCATTGTGATTTTGAACCTGATGCCCACCAAGATCGAAACCGAAACGCAACTGTTGCGTCTGTTGGGTAACAGCCCGTTGCAGGTGGATGTAGACCTGATGCAAACGGCAACTCACGTTTCAAAAAACACTTCCAAAGAGCATTTGTTGGAATTTTATCGCACCTTTGATCAGTTGAAACACAATCGTTACGACGGCATGATCATCACGGGAGCCCCCGTGGAAACCTACGAGTTTGAAAGTGTGGATTACTGGGAAGAACTGAAAGAGATCATGGATTGGTCGCGGGAGAACGTCTACTCCACCCTGCACATCTGCTGGGGTGCACAGGCGGGACTGTACCACCATCACGGCGTGACCAAGCACATGCTTCCGAAAAAATTGTCGGGCATCTTCCGTCACCGTCCGCTGGATCCGCTTCACCCGCTGTTGCGCGGATTTGACGAAGTGTTCAACATGCCCCATTCCCGCTACACCGAAGTGTCGCTCGACGATATTCGCCGAAATCCCGATCTGCAACTGCTGGCGGTATCCGAAACGGCAGGTGTCGCCATCGTATCCACGGTGGATGCACGGCAGGTGTTTATCACCGGACACTTTGAATACGACCGCATGACACTCGCGGGGGAATACACCCGCGATCAACGTCGCGGCATTGATCCCGAAATTCCGCAAAACTACTTCCCCGCAGACGATGCGGAAATGCTCCCGCCGATGACCTGGCGCAGCCACGCGAATCTTATGTTTTCCAACTGGCTGAACTATTTCGTGTATCAACAGACCGCCTTCAACTGGATCGACACCCCGCAGACGGAGGCGTAACGCTATGCAGATTGTGTTACTCACCGCGCTCGGTGTGGGCGGCGCATCGGTGTTCGGTGTTCTGCTCGGATTCATCTTTAAAAAAGCCACCCATCGCTTCAGCGACATCGTGTTGGCGTTTGCCGCAGGCGTGATGTTGGCCGCCGCCGTGTGCGGTTTGATACTCCCCTCGCTGGAACACGGCGGTTCTCTGCCGCTGCTCGTGACGGTGGCGGGTATTTTCTGCGGAGCGTTGTGCGTCAATTTGATTGACAAACTCGTCCCCCACCTTCACCGCATGACGGGAACAGACCAAGAAGCGCACCCCGAAAAAAGCGAACAGCTGAACCGCGTGTTGTTGTTTGTCATTGCCATTGCCATCCACAATCTGCCCGAAGGCATCGCGGCAGGTGTCGGCTTCGGCACGGATAATGCGGTGCAAGCGCTCACCGTTGCGGGCGGTATCGCCTTGCAAAATATTCCCGAAGGCATGGTGATCGTCGCCCCGATGCTCGCGGCGGGCATCTCCCCCGCCCGCACCTTACTGATCGCGGTAGCCACGGGTGTGATCGAAGTGCTCGGCACCTTGCTCGGCTATTTTGCCGTGAGCATCTCCACCGCCGTACTGCCCTTTGCTCTGGCGTTTGCAGGCGGCACGATGCTGTATGTTATCAGCGACGAAATGATTCCCGAAACCCACGCCCACGGCAGCGAGCGCGGCGCGACCTATTCTTTGCTGTTTGGCTTTTGCCTGATGTTGGTATTCGACGTGCTGTTGGGATAATACAAAATAAAAAAACGGCCTCTCCTTTTGGCGGAGAGACCGTTTTCCCATCATAAAAACACACCTTAAGGAGATAGGTATGCTGTTACAACTGTTTTGGTCGTTCTTTAAAATCGGGCTGTTCACCTTCGGCGGCGGCTATGCCATGATTGCCACCGTGCGCGAAACGGTGGTGCAAAACAAGGAGTGGCTTTCGGAAGAGGAGTTTTTGCAGATGATTGCCATCGCAGAATCCACCCCCGGCCCCATCGCCATCAACATGGCGACCTATATCGGTTTCAAAAAAGGAAAAATTCTCGGCAGCGCGTTTGCCACGCTCGGCGTTGTGTTGCCTTCCATGCTCATCATCTTTACCGTTTCGCTGTTTTTGGATGCGTTTATGACCAACCGTTTTGTAAAATATGCGTTTAACGGCATTCAATGCGCGGTGGCGTTTCTTATCATCCGTGCGGGGTGGGGATTGTTCAAAAAAGTGCCGCGCCGTCCGTTGCCGCTTACCATTTTCGGCGCGGTGTTTTTGCTGATGATTTTGTTTGATCTGTTGGCCGTTCACTTCAGCACGATCTTCTTCATTTTGATCGGCGGCATCATCGGCATTGCAGCGTATGCTCTGCTCGGCAATAAGGAGGGAACGAAATGATCTATCTCACCTTGTTTTTAGAGTTTTTTAAGATCGGTTTGTTCACCTTCGGCGGCGGCTATGCCATGATCCCGCTGGTGGAGGAAACGGTGTTGCGGCACACATGGCTTTCGCAGACGGAATTCTATAATTTTATCGGTGTGTGTGAATCCACCCCCGGCCCCATCGCCATCAACATGGCAACCTACGTGGGTTCGGTGCAGGGCGGAGCGTTTGGCAGCATTTTGGCAACACTCGGCGTGGTGCTGCCCTCCTTCCTCATCATTTTGCTGATTGCCTCGGTGATGAAAACCTTCACCGAAACCCGCGGATTTCGCGGGTTCATGAAGGGGGTGCAACCGGTTATTTCGGCGCTTATTCTCTCCACCGGTTTGTTGCTGTTGGCGAAAGCGATCGGCTACGTGTCCCTCACCGCGTTTTCGGTGAATTGGCTTTCCATCGTCATCATGGCGTTGCTCACGGGCGTGTATTGGCTGCTCCTAAAAACGTCCAAAAAGAAGCTGCCCGCCATTCAGATTATTCTGCTGTCGGCGGCGCTTGGTGTCGCGGTATCCTGGCTGTTCGAGGTGTTGTGACATGCAAACGTTGACGATCGCGTTGTTACAGATCGCCCCCACGGGGACGCTTGACGGTAACCTTCAAAAAGGACGGGATGCCTGCCGCCGTGCCAAAGAGATGGGCGCCGATATCGCCCTGTTCCCCGAAATGTTCAGTTGCGGGTATGATATCTGCGAACGTCCGCCCGCCGCGTGGCAACACGAGGCAATTGCGGCAGAGAGCGACTTTGTGTGTGCATTCGGCACACTTGCCGCCGAACTTTCCATGGCAATCGGCATCACGATTCTGGAAAAGCAAGAGGCCCTTCCCCGCAACACGCTCGTGCTGTTCGACCGTTTCGGTCGCCGTGTACTGACCTATGCGAAAGTGCACACCTGCGATTTCGGTGCAGAACGGGACATCGCACCGGGCAACGGTTTTTACACCGCCGTGCTGGATACCGCCGCAGGCTACGTGAAGGTGGGATCCATGATATGTTACGATCGGGAATTCCCCGAAAGTGCGCGGCTTTTGATGTTGCAGGGTGCGGAACTCATTTTGGTTCCCAACGCCTGCCCGATGGAGATCAACCGTCTTTCGCAGTTGCGTGGCCGTGCGTTTGAAAACATGGTGGCGATCGCCACCTGCAATTATCCCGCTTCCGTGCCCGATTGCAACGGGCACTCCACCGTGTTCGACGGGGTGGCGTATCTGCCCGATTCGGACGGATCGCGGGACACCTGCATTTTAGAAGCGGACGAAGCCGAAGGAATCTTTTTGGCAAACTTGGATCTCGCACAGTTGCGCACCTACCGCGCATGTGAAGTGCACGGTAACGCCTATCGCCGCCCCGAAAAGTACGGGGCACTCACAAACGAAACCATCGATTCGCCGTTTGTACGGGCGGATCGCCGATAAGGAGGATTGTCATGTACTCGATCGAGCTGGGAAAAAGCGGATTACAAGTGCCTACCGTCGCGGTGGGATGCATGCGATTCGGCGGTAAAACGGTGAAGGAGATCGAAGGACTGCTCGATATCGCATTGGAAAACGGGGCAACCTTCTTTGATCACGCCGATATTTACGGCGGTGGGCGCAGCGAACAACTTTTTGCCGAAGCGCTCACCCCCGCACGGCGGGATAAGGTGATTCTGCAAACCAAATGCGGCATCGTGTCGGGCAAGATGTTTGATTTTTCCTACCAACATATTACGGAATCGGTGGAAGGCAGTTTGCGCCGTTTGCGCACCGATTACATTGACGTGCTGTTGCTTCACCGTCCTGATGCGCTGATGGAACCGGAAGAAGTGGCGCGCGCATTTGACGAATTAAAAGCATCGGGAAAGGTACGTCACTTCGGCGTGTCCAACCAAAACCCCATGCAGATACAGTTGCTCCAATCCGCTTTGGATATGCCGTTATGTGTGAATCAGTTGCAGTTCGGCATCATGCACGCACCCATGATTCAATCGGGGCTGAACGTGAATATGTACAACGAGTCGGCGGTCAACCGCGACGGCGGGGTGTTGGATTTCTGCCGTTTGAACAAGATTACCATACAACCGTGGTCTCCGATGCAATACGGCTTCTTCAAAGGCTGTTTCGTGAACAACGCAGACTTCCCCGAACTCAACCGCAAAATGGACGAGTTGGCGGAAAAATACGGGG
>JAZSHJ010000091.1:0-8725 GCA_045533175.1 Acutalibacteraceae bacterium | reverse complement strand
TGTAAATGTTTTTTATGTCATATAACACAGCCGCGCCGTTTTTTCGCGTGCCAACGATCACATCGGCTACGTACCCGTTCTGTCCCACACGATAGGTCACCTGACCTCTCGCAAATTCCACAATATCATCTGTGCGGGTATGTTTCAGCTCTTCGCCGATCCAGTTGCGCGCCGCCGCCACGATCTCGTCTGCATTGGCAAGCGTCCGCAACTTGTCGTTGTACATTTGCGAAGAAACTTCCGCAATCTTACGGGCCGCACTGGAATTGCGGAACTCATCGTTGGTCGTTTTATTCACTTGAATGCGCTGACCATTCGCAACGATCACATTGCCAAACCGTTCGGAAAGAACACGTTGGATCGTGCGCGCCACGCTTTCGCCGCTGTTGGGATCAAGAATATCTTCCGTGACATCGACAAACGTATTGCCGTCAACATCCCTTCCGATACTATACCTCTCACCGCCGATATCGGCGGTGTTTTTATTTTGCGCAGAGGAATCGGCCGCGCTGCTTTCGGCGGCCTGCGCTTGCGCTTCGGCTTTGGCGGCTGCGAACGTGTCGACCATCGCCCGCATCAACTCCTGCGCCGCAGGGTTTTGCGAAAGTAAATCCGCCTCGGCATCGGTCATGCGATAATCCTGCACCACCGCTTTGGACATCGGTTTTGCCAATGCGGCAACAGTTTTGGACTTGATACCATTGGCAGTCAGCGCGGCTTTGATTTTATCTTGGAGAAAAACTGTGCGGTATGCCGTTTCAAGTTCAGCAGCTTCAACCTTCCCGTTTCCCAAATCCTCAACGGTTTTGTTGTACAACCGATTTTTCGCGGCTTCGCTGATCTTTTGGCCGTCACCGATTGCCTTGGCAATCCTTGCTTCATACACAGCGTCCACAACCGCCTTGGCGTTCGGTGTTAACCCTGTCACATAATCAGAGCCGCTTTTGTTAGCGGCGTGTATTCCCCCGCTTTGCGCAAGGGCACTAACAAGCAACCCAACCCCGCCTTGTTTCAAGAGATCCTGCTCTGCCATGATATCGGACAGATTTTCGTGCGATCGGTATGTCCATTTTTGGGCAACCGCCTGTCCGGCGCCTGTTCCGACTTCTTCCAACGCCTCACCGAGCGACTTTACAGTACCCTCGACTACATTCCTTGCCGTTTGATTTTTAAATATGGCAGCCAATTTTGAAGCCGCCATATCATCGATCCCACCTAAACCACGGCTCCAGCCCAAAGCATCCAATCCCTTTCCGAGACCACCGGAAAGGGATTCAAGCGCCGCTTCAATACCGCCCGCCAGCGCACCGTATGCCCACGCTTCACCGTTGGTAGTCGTTGCCTTTTCTTTCTCGGCAACCAACAACGCTTTTTCGTTTTCCAACTCTCGGATAGCCTCGGCGTATCCGACACTATCCTCGTTTCTCAGTTCCTTGATTGCATCGTCATATTCTTTAATGCAATCGTCGAACTGCGCTTCGATCGTTTCTCCGTATTGATACGCTTCGGTGTACCCCGAACCGACACCTCGCATAAGGCGCCATGCCCCCAGCGCTGCTGACACACCTTTCGCACCCATTCCGAGCATCTTGAACGCCGCACCAATACCGTAGTCTGTAATCAGCTGTCCTACACCTTGCGCCGCTATATCTGCAAAGCTATCTTTGCCCATCCACGATTTTGTGTCGATGTGCTCAAGAAGCGGATCGGTCATTTCGCCTGCTATGCTGTGTGCGGCTACTTGCCGAAGCCTTTCTGCATTTTCCTTGTTTCCCGTCCACTCCGCAACCTGTGCTGCAACGATCGGCACAATATCCATGAAACCTTCGATCCCGTTTACCATACCTTTAAACACGTTTACACCGGCGTCGGCTACCGTTGCACCCGGCGCGGTAGCCAAGAGAGCATCCCCCAAATCCACCGTGGTTTTCACTATGTCATTCACACCCGATTTATCCATGGTATAGCTCAGTATGTCCGTCACTCTTTGTCTGGGACTTTTGGGAATTTGAATACTGTCAACACCGCCGAACGAAGCCGTATCACTTAGGCGCAGATCCGCCTTTTGGCCGTCCAGACCGAGTGCCTCTCGTACTGCTTTCTCTGCCTCATCAGAGTTTCTTTTGGGGGTGTTCTCCTTTTTTAGCATCTCGCGGAAATCCATATTCAACAGTTCCGATTCTGACGGAGCACGCTCTTCCTCTCGAATGTCACGGTTCCACCGTTCATTATCCCCTATCAGATCGACATTTTCATCCGCGGTTGGTTGCATGAAGGTTGGCAACTGAAAAGTGCGTGGGCTTAGATTGGTTCTGTTTTCGAGCCCGGTTGTTCTTGCCACAGATGGCAAGAACGGTTTCTCCTGCGCACCGGCATCTGCTTGTCCCGTGTAAGCAACCATATTCTTTTTCGGAACAGAAAACCTTTGCAACCCCTTTTCCTGTCCGGCACTCACCGATCCACCGACCGTTTCGGTGCGTTTGGGCGCAAAGCGGCTCAACGATATCTTAGTTTCCCCACTCTGCTCGGCAACGGAGTTGTTCTGCCGCCCGATTTCTTCGGTACGCTTGGCAGCAAATCGATTCAACGCCATAATAACCACTCCTTATTCATTGTATGAGTAGATCTGCCCCGGAGCAGGCGGCCCCTGCCAGCCATTGGGAACGTTTATCGTTGAGGGCCCTTCTTTTGTCTTCATATACGCAATGTATTCAGCCGCCGTAATGCCGGCTTCAAGCAGCATGATCTCAAACAAGTCATCGCTGAGCTGATGACGCGTCTCATCGGCCTGCGCAAGGTTATACATCGTTTCAAGAGCCGCTTCTTTCCCACTCTCACTACCGTCGTTGGCTTTTTTCGCCCTCTCGAAAACACCGGCATAAACACTTGGGATTTCATATTTGTTCCCGCCATCTCCTACAGCGGTCGTATTGCCACTCGTCTTTTGAGAGTTGTAATTCCTTTGGTTGCTTGTGAGCGTACCTTCCGGGATACCGAGCACCTCCGCCACCTCTCGATTGGCATACCCAAGCTGCTGCCACATCGACAATGCTTGATTCACCTTGTTAGTTTGGCGGCTGTATGCAGTCGCCTCTTCATTCAGTCTACGAGTATATTCGGTTTCCTCTTCAGCGCGGTTACGAGTATATTCGGTCGCCTCCTCGGCATCCAGCAACTGTTTTTCATTCAACAGTCGTGAATACTTGTCGTTATCCAACGTACGATACAGATTCACCGCATCAAATTTTCGGTCGTAGTCGGTGGCTTCAGCACGCTCCCAATCACCCACCTCGTCACGGTGTCTGCCATATTCGGTCTTTTCCTGGTCACTCAAAAGATCAACGGCATTGAGATCTTGTTTGTACCGATCCATGTGGCGTGCATACGCCTGTTCGTACAGCGCGGGAATCTTGTCTGCCAGTTGCGCGGAATAGTATTGCCCCGCTTGCGCACCTGCCTGCACACCGGCGGTGGAAAGCGCCCCTCCGTTCACAGCCGCAGCCTTTCCAAGTGCATCCTGCGTAGCACGGCTTCCTTCGCGCATATACGTTTTGGCAAGCGACTGATAAACAGGATCGTTTTGCATGTCGTAAGAAAACTCTGACGGATTTACTGCAGCGTTTATTGCCTTATCCAGTTTTTGGGCATAGCGATTCTCATACATCGGACGCGACTTACCATCGGAAAGAGTCGGTGTATTCATCACACTTGCGGTTAATCGGTCCAAATTTTCGGCATACGGACTGGTTTGATTATACTTAATCACCTTGTCGGTGGCTTCTTCCGCAGCACGCTTTGCGGCGCTCTTTTGCTTTTTTTCGGATGTAGATGCAATTGCCATTTATGTCACCCTTTCTTTACTTACTGCTACCCACATATCTGTAGGTTACAATGGAGTATACTGTACACTCCCCATCTCCTTCCAAGCGAAGGCGGAAATGATCGGCACGACAAGGCCGAACCGGCAACGTCACGGTTCTCTTATCGGTCGCCGTCACCGTGGCCGCTTTTTTCCATTCTCTGCCGTCATGGGAGAGTGAAACCGTCATGGTTCCCTTTAACTCTGCGCGAATTTCAATTTTTGACACCGCTTTTTTGCGTGTCGTGCCTACGGTAGTGTCTCCGAACTCGGCCATCCAAGCAAGCGTCTCCTCTGCTTTGTAGCCGATATCAAGCGGCCCGCTTGCCCAAAGGATTCCGTTTGGATCCATAAAGCAAAGCACATCGTCAACATATCCCCAGCCAACGGCACGGGCATCATCTTCACGGTGCCACACTCGATTAGCTACGTCATAGACGAGCATCAGTTCTTCTCCGTCTTTCGTTCGCGCAGACAGATAATAGCGCCGGCTGTCTGTCCCTGCAGTTCCGCTGCAAATCCAATCGCGCACAAACACATCATCGGAAATTACGGTCGGCACACCTCCGGTATAGGCGCAAACACCTGCAGACGAGAGATAGAACAGTACACCATCTACCTCCGCCAACGACAAGTCGCATCCCGCTTTCACACCGACCGCGGTTGTTTCACTTACGCGAAACTCCGAAGGAATGCTACCGTACACCTTTACGATGCTGTTTTCCTTGAAAAAGATCGGATACCCGTTATATGAGCATGCACCGGTGATGTCACCTGCGCTTAGTAACGGCGTACTCCAAGCATCGGTCGCGGTGCCTTCATACACATTCCAATTGAAGGGGTCCCCCAGCTTCGAGGCATAGATCGTGCTTCCCTTATACCCCCACAATCGGTTTCCGTTTTCAAAGATATAGTCCATATCGGGGACAGTTCGAACAATCGTCACAGCGGCGGGCTCTTTATAACTTGTCACGCCACCCGGCAACGTGAAAACATTCTCGTCGAAGCGTATCCTCACCTCAGATCCCGTTATTTCGATTTCACGAATGTTCGCCGACAAGTTGTTTGCTCGTTCACCCGTGCATCCGCTGATCGTTATAAAATCCCCTACCTTAAGATCGCCGTAATGTTCTCGCACCTTGTTATCCGCAATATGCAACGTATTTGCTACTGCAGGCACATCGTATAACGTGCCGTTCTCAAACGTTGCATGTCCCGCGTCCGTAGTGGCACGAAGTTCCAGCGCCCCGGTGGTAATGCTCCCGCTGGTGTGTTTGTAAAAGTATTTTTTATCCGGCAGCACAACCGTATAACTGTTCAGCCGTGCATAGCGCTTTTCGGTCGGGCTCGTTTGAAAACTCGAACTGTCTCCGGGAGTAGTGCCATAGTACGTTACGTTGCCGGCGGACCACACAAGGTATTCACCACAGGAACGGAACCCGTACACCGCTTCATCATAAACCAGTTTTTTGCTCCATCTTCGCGCCCTGGTCTGTAACAGCGGAAACGTATCGGCACTTAAATTTTTCATATCATACAGTTCGCCATCCGCGGCCTGCTTCACATGACGCAAGCCGCCGAACTCGTTTTGTACACTTGCCCCGATCTTATCCGTATACAAAGGCTTGTTCAGTTTCACTTTTGATCACCGCCCAACTTTGTCTCCAAAAGTCGCAGGTTATAGCGCAAGTTCTCTGTGAGTTTTTGGGTATACTCCATCAACTCACGCACCATTTCACGCACGTCTTTTTTTTCATCGAAGCGCGGCGCTTCACTCATAACCTTGTCATCCATACCGTTTCTCCTCATTCACGTGCACCCCCTGCATCAATCTGCAGGGGGTGGCGTATTATTTTCCAACTGCTTTTTGCAAGATCTCCCGTGCATCGGTCGAATCCACCGCACCGTCGCCGTTCATGTCGGCGGCGGGTTTTTGCTTTTCGGTGAGTGTCACCTTTCCCACCGCCGCTTGCAGCACAAGGCGCGCATCGGTGGAATCCACCTTGCCGTCGCTGTCCACATCGCCTTTCAAAAAGCGGAGCACGCGGTGACCTTTTGATTCCATATAGGTGTACCAATCCTCCCCGATCGAACGGTTGCCGTTTTGCTCGTCAAACCAGTATTGTGTGGCACGAGTATCGATATGTACCGCGCATCCCGCGATCCAACCGATGCCGTGATGCCAACCCAACTCCTGCAAGGCACAACAGATGTCGCTTCCGTGGCATCGGGTTTCCTTGCCATTTTCCTTGAAATAGCAGTTAATATCCGCCGCTTGTCCCGTGGTGTGGTAACCTTTGCCACTCCCGCCCACCTTCTTGTCATAGGAGGGTGAACGGTATCCGCTGGTGATGATGATTTTGGAACAACCGAGGAAGTCATATAACCTCTCCAGAATCTCGATCAGTTTCGTGTCGATCTTCACCGTGTCGCTGTCGGGGCAGGCAAACTCCCGCACACGAAAATGCTTCGACAGTTTCACCGCACCGTCCCGCGCTTTGGAATAGGTCTTTACCGCCATGCGATCACCTCCTTAAATGGAATGGCGGCTGTTCGGGTTGTTCACAATACCGAACCCCACCAACACGGGACACAACACGTTGAGCAATCCGTCCACGGTGTGAGAGATATCCACACCGCAAAACTCTTTCGCACAGAATACCGCGAGCGCCGCCATCGACACCCACAACGCCCACGAACGCAGTTTTTCCTTCATATTGCTTCCTCCTTATTCTACAACTTCCCAGTCTTCCGACAACATATCGGATTGGCTTGCGAGCCAGCCGGTCAGTACCGCCTTACGACCGGTGCTGTCATGTGTATACATACGAATACTCCCCAGCGCCAGTAAGAAATCACTTTCTCCGAAGCATTCAAGCAAGCGCTCATCGCGACACCATTCACGCCTCAGTTCTGCAGCGGGAAGCAACCAAAGATACATCCCCCGACCATTCCACCCGCGGCGTGTCACTTTTTTTCCCGCTTTTAACGCCTCAATCGCCTGACCAAATGTCATTATACTTTTTCCTCCTTATCGATGATACTTTTCCAAGTCGCTGATGCGGTGGTTGATCACTTTGATCTCCTCTTCCTCCACCGCATCCGCCTGTTCCAGTTTGTACACACGGTCGATCACACAGTTGTGTTTTTCCACTTGCTTTTCCAGCCGTTCCAAGCGGTAGTTCGTCAGTTTGTTGGCGGTGAGAATGCCGCCGAACGTGCCGATGGTCGTACCGACAAGGGACAGCGCCGCAACAATGATCACTTCACTCATGTGGCCTCCTCCCCACTCACGAATGCGATATAGTGGTAGGTAGTACCGTATTTATTAAACCCGTTCGTGTATTCGTTGCTTTCACCCGCGTTGTAGGTGTAATTTTGCACCTCCAAATACGATTGAGTTGCTGTGGGACGTCCGAGATACGCCAGCAGAACCGACTGGTTGTCTCGCAGTTCGTCAGTAACCAATCCGCCGCGAATCAAAAACCCGTTGTTGGATACACCTTGTTCCACCGTCTGTGTCAAAATCAACACCGCCGACACCGCACAATCGAAATAAACGGTCTGCTTGCCGGCGTTTCCCACATAGCTACCAATCAATATGCCCGCACCCGGTGCCCCACGCTCGCCTTTGTCCCCTTTGTCGCCTTTGATGGCAGGAATATTCACGACGTTCCCGTCCTTATCTTTCACACGCAAAATCGCCATTTACTCCGCCTCCTTTCCCGCCAGAAGAGCTTCCAGTTGTGCCAGGCGCTCTTCCATAGTCGGTTGTGCCGTCGGTTCTTCCCGATGGATGAGCGCCGCTATTTCCTCTGCCGTCATGTCTTTGTATTCGCCGTTTTCATACTTTCGCATCGCCATCTTCATCGCCCCCAAATCTTAAAGGTTGAACCCACCCCGAAGAAGTGGGTACCGCTACCGATCCACACCATCACATCGGGAATGTGAGTATAGACAGCCGCACTATTATCACCCGCGTTGAGTGCCAGCGTACCGCTGGTATGCTTTGACGTGCTCAATGCCGTATCATACAAGATGCTGCCTTTGGGACTTAATTTTCCATGCGCACGGTAGTACAATTTTGTACCGTCAGTAACAGACAAACTGCGGTCGTTGACAACTGAACCGCTTCGCCCGATAATAAACCGTTGGCTTGATGCAGAGGTAGCGGTAGTGGAAACCGTCCATTCGCCCTCCACCCACACTTCCTTGTAGGTGTTTGCGGGAAGGGTGAAGGTAAATGCCGTCACCGCTTCCTTCAGCGTTGCACTTTCAAGAAGCACCCACGGCTTGTCGGTCAGATCTTTTCCCGCTTCGCCCGGCTCACCTTGCGGGCCTTGTATACCCTGCGGGCCGCAATCACCGCGCGGGATCCCCAAATTCAAAACGGGTGCTTCGGGTGTTCCCGTAATCTCGGCCGTGGCTTCTGCCCCTTCCGGCAAGGTAACGACCGAACCCACCGTCATGCGCACAGCGGCATCCCCCGAGGGATCCACCTGCACGTTGTACCCCTCAGGCATATCGCCTGCGCCCACGTACACGCCCGATACACCCTGCGGGCCAACGGGCCCTTGCACACCCTTCGGACCGATCTCGCCTTGCGGGCCTTGTATACCCTGTGGGCCAATCTCACCGCGCGGACCTTGCGGGCCGATGAAGGAACCGTCCGCCAAGCGTTCTTCTACTTCATCCACCGCCGTTTGTACCGCATCGACAAGTACTGTCAGCCCCGCATATTCCGCCTCTTTCACCGCGGTATCGTATTCCTGTTTCGCGGCAAAATACAACGGCACATCCACCGCATAGACCGTCTGCGTTTCTTCCCCCTTCAAGTCGGATCGTAGCCATGTCGTTCTGTGAGCC
>JAZSHJ010000111.1:0-7136 GCA_045533175.1 Acutalibacteraceae bacterium | reverse complement strand
CCGGGAGTGAAACTGAAACCGCTCCAGTCACCGGTGAAGGCATGGCCGTACGCACTCTGGCCGGCGATCGCCGAGCCGGTTGCCGTGGTGGTGGCACCGACCGTTTCGGGCACGCCATCCGCCGTGTTGAAATTGATGTACACATACTCTGCCGTTTCGGACTCTTCCGCGCTAACAACAACCAACCCACTCATACAGGTGAGCAACAGTGCCAGCGAAAGAATCCATGATAACGCTCTCTTCATTTTCGAGTCCTCCCAGAACAGCAAATTACAACAAAAAAACGTTCCGTTTGTTGCAATTTATATTATAACATATCAATCCGTGCCAATAAAAGGCCTTAAACTACACCTATGCAACCAAGTCTACACATTTTAAAAAGTAACATTTGCTCCCACTAAAATATACGGTTGTACATAGTGTTCCTCAACTAAACGAAGCATTCCGTTGAACACCGATTGCAGAGCGCGTATCGTGCATCTGCGATGTTGTTTATCGTATGCGAGCGAACGCAGTTCTCCCCTATGGGCTAATTTCAATTGTTCATGCGCCGTTAGGGTGAGCAGTCAAACCCGAACTCCGTTTTGGGAAGGCGGATTTTCGCTCATCCATTGTTAAAATTCTCGGCAATGCTTTCCGCCTTACGAGAGCGAACGAAGCAAAAAGCACCGAAATATCCCGCTTTACGGCGGGTTCGGGTTTAATTGCTCACCCTATCGAAAAAAGGTCCACCCGCAGTAGTAAACTACAGCGGGTGGAAAAAGAAAGGATAGTGGGAGTCATATATCTCCCATTTGGCGTAGTAGACCTTTTTTCTAACAAGATGCGTCATTAAAAATACTCGTTCACAGTACTTTCAATACCATCCTCCACCGCATCCATATAAGAGGCAAAGTCAGAACTGCCGGTTCCGAACATTGCTTTTTGCAACTGCACACGCGGCGCACTGAAAGCAGCGTTGCAATAGGACATTAACAATGCCACGTCATACTGACCGTGCCCCACAACGTATTCATCCAGCATACGGGCATCCTGCTCGGGATGACGCCAATAGACATCTTTGTAATCCGGCCAATAAATGTTTTCGAGAATCATGGCGTGGCGACCGAGTGCTTCCAATACGATACCGGTTTCGCGCAGTTCGTCGTTGGTGTTGGTGATCGCAAACACGGAGGAATTATGGTCCACACTGGTGTAGTAGTCCTCTTGCTCCGCATTGAACTTCGGCAACGGCATAACACCCCAATCCTCTTCCATATCAGTCAACACAGACACACCGGGAATGTATCCAAGGAAGAGCGCATTGCCTGCAACAAAGGTTTCGAAATATCCACCATATTCATACTTGGTGGTATCCATTGTGTGATCCCTTCGACCAAACTCCGTCAACTGCTCAATGAGAGAGTATGTGTAGTCGTTGTTACAAACCAACTCCATGCGGCCTTTGTTGTTCGGCGCAAAGAAGTGACCGCCCAATGCAAAGTAAATCGCATCGGCAAAGTCACCGTCCGGCGCAGTGATGCCCCAACGATCCTGCGGAGAATCCATCACGCCGTTTCCGTCCTGATCACGCGCAGCCGTGCGACAGTATTCACGGAAACGATCAAATGTCCACTGACCGCTGTCTACCAGTTCATACGGATCGGGAAATCCGCACTCGTTCCAAATGGATTCGTTATAATACAAAATCCACGATAATGCCGTGTCAAAGATAAAGGAGCCGTTGCCCACGTAGGTTTTGCCATCCATAGTGGAGATTTTTCGGATGTTTTGGTTCCACCACTCATTGTCCCAGTTAACATCCAATTCGTTCAGATCGCCAAGCAGGTTGGCACCCACGAACTGGCCCATACTCCACTGGGAAGCAACGATAATGTTGGCCGCTTTGCCGCCCGCCATAACTTCGGGCTGCACCTTGTTGAATATCTCCTGTGCCGTAACATACGTCGGCGTAATGCGGCAGTTGTAGAGGTATTCCACCTCGTCCAAAATCTGCAACCACGCATCGGTGTGCGGCGTACCAGACTTTTCACGATTCCAACGACCGTTATCAATATCGATAATCGTAAACTCATAGCCATCCAAATCCACCGGTGTTTCACCCGGCAACGGATCGTACTTTGTTTTTTCCTTGTCACCATTTGGTTTACAGCCGCAAACAGTAACCACCATCAGCAACGCCAGCAACAAAGCCACACCGCGCAAGATGTACTTTTTCATAGGGCAACCGCATCCTTTCTTCTTTGACTTCATTGTATCAAAAATAAAACAGAATGAAAATACACAAAACTATACACGCAACACCGAAACCACGACAGTTTCGAGATAAGTAATCGGTAAACTTGTTTTTTACGCATTTTTCTCAACAGAATCATCCCTCGAGAATGCCGCGCAAATGTGTCACAGCCGTAGCAATATCTGCCGCAGGATCCTCGCCCACCTCGCGCTCAATAGTCAAGTAACCGCGATAACCGACCTCTTCCAGTGCGGTAATCCACGCTTTGAAATCCACCTGTCCCTCACCGAGCGGCGTTTCGATAAACGCTTGCACCTTCGGGTCCTTTTCGCCGATCGGGCGCAGACCGTACACCACTTCCGGATCGAGGAAACTGAGCATACGCCCGTCTTTCGCATGGGTGTGTACGATGTAATCCTTTAGATTATGTACCGCAATGACCGGATCCTCACCCGTGACCATACGCAGATTGGCGGGATCGAAATTGACGGCCACACCGCGACTTCCCAAGGAATCCAAGAAGGTTTTCAAGACAATGGAAGGCTCGGGACCAGTCTCCATCGCGAAATAGCCGCCCAGCGAATCCGCATACGCCGCCAGTTCACGACAAGCGGTTTGCATCACTTCGTACCGCTTCGTATTTGGGTTGATCGGAACAACACCGATGTGCGATGTGACGATATTGGTTTCATAATGTAAGGTAAGATCCATTACGCGCTTGGAAAGATCGATCGTTTCGGGATTGAGTTCTTCGTTCCAAAAACCGCGACCGAAATCGCCCATTACTGCCGTTACCTTAAGTCCGTTGGATTTGATGATATCCAGTTCTTCGCGCACTTTCTCCGGCGTGTGTGTGTTCACATCAAACGCCATCTGCAAACCTTGTACGCCGAGAGATGCTGCCTTTTCTACCGCCTCGCGGAACGGAAGACGGAATGAATGCAGAATAACACCAAGAGGAAAAGAATACATAATACAGCCTCCGATTCACATATATATCAAGAAAATGTTAACATCCGTCTTAGAACGGCAGGATCGCACCGCCGTTATCGGCACTCTTTTTGAGTGTTTCTGCCAAGCGAATGCTTTCGGCTGCGCTTTCGGGAGTGTTGCGGGTGTTCTCTTCCCCACTCACAAAGATATCGGTGATGTACTCGATCTCTTTCATGTACATATCGTCACCCGGGAGCGTGGGATTAAACGATTCACCCTCGTGCGGAAAAACTGTGACCGCGCCGCCCACCAGTTGGATGGTAGCTTTTTCAAGAGAGATCGTATATTCCATCTTAAACGGCATTTTCACCTGATCCCAACGACCTTCGGCAATCACGCTCATGCCGTCGTAATCCATGCGGGAAATGGCAAACGCATCTTCCACAATGTGAGCGCCGCCTGCCACGCAGGAAACCGCCTTCGGCTCGCCAAACAGGAAGCGGATAATATCCAGATCGTGCACATGTAGATCGAAAATCACACCGCCTGAACGGGAAGGGTCCATAAACCAGTTATCCCAACCCCACAGCGGCGGCTCGCTCAAGCGACGGAAAGTAGCATTTGTTACCTTTCCGTAGATGCCCGAATCAATCACCTCTTTGGCATACAGATACTGCGGCGAAAAACGCAGACACTGACCAATCATCAGACGACCATTGGCTGCCGCAACCATTTCCTTGCAATCTTCATAGGACAGCGCCATCGGTTTTTCGCTAAGCACCAAATAGCCGCGGTTCAGCATGTCCACCGCATACTGCTTATGCAGATAGGTAGGAAGACAGATGTCGATAAGATCGACATCTTCCCTTTGGAGCATCTCTTCCAAATCGGTGTAGGTGTGGATATCGCCAACACCCTCGCTGCTACCGTTACCGATGTTCAACTGAACGCCTTCGCCAAACGCTTCGGGGCGAATATCACACGCCGCCACCAACTTCACTTTTCCCATCGCTTCCAACGCTTTGTAACCGGGCAGATGTGCCCCTTTCACAATACCGCCGAAACCGATCAATGCCGCTTTGATCATTGTATATTCCTCCTTTTTATGCTTTTACGATCTCAATACCTGCCATTTCGTAGGCGTACAATTTGGTATCCAATACCGCTTCGTTTCCTTCCACGTGCCCTTCGCAGTTCACAAAATTCACGGTATCAAACGGCACGTTGATCTTCACCCGCAATTGGTTAATGCGGTCTTTGTGCAAATTCCACACGCCGAGTGCCACCGCACGGTCGTCCTCTTTCATTAAGGTATAGTGGAACGGATGATTGCCGCAAACTACCGCCGGCACTTCTCGCCGAGACAGCCACGGCAATGCTTCCATCATCTGACGGCGACGGGCATAGTTTTGTGCAAAACTGCGGTTAAACGTCCGTGCTTCATGCGCCAGCACCAAGAAGCGCAAGCCATCTGCGTTTTCAAAACAATACACCGCCGTACCCCACACACCACGGTGCTGCACACGCGACAGCACTTGTACCCCGTCGTCGTGCATCACCATCGGGGAATTCCACCCCATGCCCACGTGGGTATCTTCATTGAGGAAATGCTCCACAGTTGTGCTGTGAAAACTAAGGTCGCGCGCACCCGTCCACTCGCTTGTGCCGCGCACACCAACATCCACGCCGCGCTCTTGCAACAACCGCGCCGCCTCCAAATCCACAATGGCGCCGTTCTTCAACCGTTCAAGCGGCACAGAACGGGCATTTTCGCCGAACAGGAGAAGCGGTGCCGTTTCATCATCATACGTCAACGGCAACGAAGTACGCACCGCAAAATGAAGCGCCGCATTGGTGATGGGATATTCTGTCCAAAAACGTGTGTAGTCTCGCGCGGTATCCCATTGTTGAGACATTTCCACATACGGATACACGCCTATGCTGTTTTTTCCTCCGAACAAGCGGTCAATCTCTTCGTACAGTACAGCGTTCTCTACGTGGATGTCTACATATCCTGTTTCATAATCTGCGTTGGAAGCATAATCCAGATTGTATTTTTGGATGCCGTCGTTTTCACCTGAAGCACGTAAGATGGTGTCGAAGCACTCCATCGTAGCGGCCGGTACGGCAAAGCGCGGACGAGGGTAACTGTCCCCTTCGCTGAAAATTTCGGTTTCCGGCATATACCGACGGAACCACGTGGCTTCTTGACGTTCGTATTCCACCACATCGCCAAGTTCCTTTTCTGCACGCCAAATATCCGTGTTTTCCGCCCAATAAGGCGCACCGATCAAGCGTACCAACGGGCGCGTATTCCCCGCCAGTGCCGCGGCAATCTCCATGGCGGTGTGTCCCGAACCGTCGAACGAATCGACGCAGGCACAAAAACCCAACCGCACCGTTGGATCGATCTCATCCAACGCCGCACGCAACTGCCGCGAAAGTGAAACCATTGATTCTCCCTGCACCTTCAACCACGCATCACGATAGCGGTTACGTCCACCCACAAACGCTTTTTGGCGAAACTCCTCGGTCGAAGCAAAATTCTCTCCCACCTCTTGCTCGATCTGTGCCATGTGCTCGGAGCAACAGCACCCCAAACCACCGCGATAGTTCAAGCGATAATCGTCATCCAAAATGATCGCATCCGCTCCGCAACGGGCAACATCCTGCACCCAGTTTGCCAAATCGCGGCGAAAATCTTCTCCTAACGGACAGAAGGCATGCGTGGCACCGCCGTCAAAGGTATAAAGCGGTGCATACTTACCACGGTCAACTCGGGGTGCACCGTCATGGCCGATGGATTCACCGAGCCACACCATCGTTTCAAAGCCTTCGGCACGAAAGAAGATTAAGTTATCCCGCAAGGCCTCCAACGATGACGGTGACGAAAAAGCATGATCCAACTCGCGATACAAAATCAAATTCACGCGATCCGCCTTACAACGGCGCAATTCTTTCAATGCCACCTTACGGTCAAACCATGGGTTGGTGATCACCAACGGACAAGTCAGCTTATACATACGTTTCACCCCTTACAAGTTCAGTAATACAACCGCAATCGTCCCTAAAACATATCCTGCTATTTGTATGTAGGTGTGGCGTTCTTTATAGAATATCACCGCCACAGCAAAGCCCAAAACCAAACCGCCGGCTGCCACACTGGGAAACAAAACCGCATTGGCTACCACCGCTGATAAGGTCATCACCAACAGATTCACCATTCCGTTTGCCATACCGGCCGCGCCCCCCCACGGCAGAGCAGCACAAATATTGCTCCAGCTAAGATGGTTACGCAACGTTGCACCGACAAGCAACAATACAAAGCTCGTCAGCAGCGCACACATCATAAAGTCGGCCTTGTATGCACCGTCGTACGCTACCTGTTGCATTTTTTGCACGGTAGAACACATACCGTTTCCCACAAAAGCCAACAACGCACCGCCAATCCACTTAAGGGTGATGGTAGGCTTTCCCTTTTCCCAATACGCCAAGGGAAATGACACCAGCAACAAAGCAAGTCCTACGTAAGACAATACGTCGAGCGATTCGTCCAGCCAAATCAGACCGTAAACGGTTGGTATCAGCAACGAATAGGAAATCACCAGCGTCGTGAGTGCCAACGAACCGTTTTTCAATGCAATAAACATTCCAACGTAGCTTGCTGCAAAAGATAAGCCAAATCCCAACGAATACAAAAGCAATGTCCCTTCGCCATGAAGAGCAAAGCCGTTTTGCAACCAAAAGAAAAAGAAAGCCGCCATTGCAGTAACCGCACCGTACAAAAAGCAATCCGTCTCTTTCGCCTTACGTTCATATTGACGAGTCAACGCCGTTTGTGTTGTGGTCAATACGATCACAACCGCTATCAACAAATATGAAATCACTCGTTTTCCCCCCATACATCGCGTTCCAACTTCTCGCTCCCCCACGGTTTGGGATGATAGAGGGTCAACTCGCGATCCGA
>JAZSHJ010000068.1:0-25506 GCA_045533175.1 Acutalibacteraceae bacterium | reverse complement strand
GGAGGGGGTGTGTGCGGGGGCACCGTCAGGGTGCCCCTGCGCGTCGAGCGAGCAAAGCTCGCGGATAAACCCGCCCGCAGGCGGGCGGCAAGAAAGCGGTGACAACCGCTTTCGCAAGCCGAGCGCTGACCTTTGGTCAACGCCTTTTCTTTTGTTTATGCAGTCGCAAAATTTCCGAAAACGGAGGGAGGAGTGCACGTATAAACTTTGTGTAAACCTCTTGCTTTTGGTGAGCGAATATGCTACAATAAAGAAGTAAATGTGCGGTATAACCGCCGAAAATAACAATGTGGAGGAAACTACTATGGCAAATCGTTTCGTACTCAATGAAACCAGCTATCACGGCAAGGGCGCGATTGCGTCCATCGCGACCGAAATTGCGGCGCGCGGCTTCAAAAAGGTGCTTGTCTGCTCCGATCCGGACTTGATCCGTTTTGGCGTGACCAAGAAGGTGACGGATGTGCTGGACAGCGCTTCCATCGCCTATGACATCTTCAGCGAAATCAAACCCAACCCCACCATTGAAAACGTGCAGGCGGGCGTGGCGGCGTTTAAAGCCAGCGGCGCGGATTGCATCGTGGCCATCGGCGGTGGTTCTTCCATGGATACCGCGAAGGCGGTGGGTATCATCATCACCAACCCCGCGTTTGCGGATGTCCGTTCGCTCGAAGGCGTGGCTCCCACCACCAAACCCTGCGTGCCGATCATTGCGGTGCCCACCACGGCGGGTACGGCGGCGGAAGTCACCATCAACTACGTTATCACCGACGTGCAGAACAACCGTAAGATGGTCTGCGTGGACGTGCACGACATCCCCGTTGTGGCGGTGGTCGATCCCGACATGATGGCGACCATGCCCAAAGGCCTGACGGCAGCGACCGGTATGGATGCGTTGACTCACGCCATCGAAGGCTACATCACCAAGGGCGCTTGGGAAATGAGCGATATGTTCCACCTGAAGGCGATCGAACTGATTGCAAAGCACCTGCGTGGTGCGGTGGCGAACACCGATGAAGGCCGTGAAGGCATGGCGCTGGGCCAGTACATCGCGGGTATGGGCTTCTCCAACGTGGGCCTGGGCATTGTGCACTCGATGGCACACCCGCTGGGTGCGCTCTACGACACCCCGCACGGCGTGGCGAACGCTATCATCCTGCCCACCGTTATGGAATATAACGCTCCCGAAACGGGCGACAAGTATCGCGAGATCGCGAAGGCGATGGGCGTGGACGGCGTGGATGCCATGACGCTGGACGACGCCCGCAAAGCGGCGATCGATGCGGTGCGTCAGTTGTCGGTGGATGTGGGTATCCCCGCGGACCTCAAAGACATCGTGAAGGCGGAGGACGTGGATTTCCTGTCCCAGTCGGCGTTTGACGATGCGTGCCGTCCCGGCAACCCGCGCGAAACCTCGGTGGAAGAGATCAAAGCGCTGTATCTTTCGCTGATGTAATTTGCTGAAAAAAGCAGTACCCCCAAAGGAGATTTCCTTTGGGGTTACTTTTTTGCGACTCGCGATAACACACGTTTTTTCTCATTTCTTGCCCAACCGCGCGAAGAAGCGGAAGGTCAGCGGCCACACGCAACCCGCAAATGCCGCAATGAGAAAATAGCGAATACCGTCGGCAACAAACGCGCCGCCGCACAACGCATTCAACGGTGCTTTCAGCCCCGATTTGATGGCCAGAAGCGGCAAAAGCCCCAATGTCAACTTTAAGATCTGCGCCCACCACACGGCGTTGGTTTCAAAATGCAACACCCGTTCATCCACTTCAAACGCCAACCACAATCCCACAAAACAGCCGAGCATTTTGTAGGCCGTTTTCACACCGCTTTCGTAGTTGTGCGGATCGATATCGGCGGGGAAGGGAAACCACGTGACAAAGGCCAAGAAGGCCGCGGCGATCACGGCGGTGACGCAAAACAGCACCCGCATACGGTGCGGTTGTTGCAGGGCATAATTCAAAAGGGGGTACATGCAAAGAACCAACACGGTGGCGGCAACGACGGATACGCCCACGTCCAACGGGGTGTGTACCCCCAGATACATCCGCGAAAAGGCGACGGCCGCACAGAGCAGCAGGCACAACACGCGCACCCACCACCGCGCGGCAAAACGCGCAATGCCGCCGTACAGACCCACCGCTGTTTGGGTGTGACCGCTGGGGAAAGAATACCCGGTGGCGGCGGTTTTGGCGTCGCCCACCACGGTGAGGGTGGGATCTTGCACCCACGGGCGGGGAATGCGGAACAGCAGTTTCAAAAACTGATTGAATACCGTGCCCAAAAATCCGACGAACAGTAAATAATACCCTTGTCGCTTACTGATGCACCAAAAAAATAGCAATCCTGCTACAATAAACAGCGTTTCGTCCCCGCATTGTGTGATAAGCGAAAAGAATTTGTCAAAAAACGGGGTGCGCCACCCCTGAAGCCAATGTAAAAAAGCCATATTGTTGCCTCCTTTATGCATAGTATATATCACAAACCGCCCGTAATGTCAAACCGCTTGCCGTAAAGCGGCAAAAAGGGAAAAGGATGTCGAAATTTTTCTTGCTATATGGATTATAATGTGTTATAATACATTAGATTATAATGTTATAAGTGTATTCATTTGGTAGAAACCGGTTGTTTGAAAAAGAAGGAAGTGAAAAGGAATGCCCAAAACCGAATCCCGTTACCGCGGCGGCGCGGTGAAGCGCATGTTGTATATTGCGGTTTTGGATATTCTTTCGGTTGCTGTTTGTTGGTTTGCCGCGTTGTGGCTGCGATTTGATTTTCAGTTCCGTGCCATTCCCGAAGTGTATGTGGAAGCGTATGCCACGGGGATTCTTCCGTGGTGCGCCCTGGTGGTGGCTGTGTTTGCCCTTTGCCGTATGTACAGCGGCTTGCTGGGATATGCCGGCACCGACGATCTGTTGCGGGTTCTCGGCGCTTATGCGATCCTTGGGGCGGTCGGCTATTTGTTTATCACGTTGCTGGATATTTCGTTGCCCCGTGCGTGTTACATAATCGGATTTGTGTTTAATTTCCTCGTTACGTTAGCGGTCCGCTTTACGTACCGCTTGGTGCGCAGTGTGCGCGTGTGGTTGCGACGCTTGAACGTGGAAAAGAACCACGAAAACGTGATGCTCATCGGCGCGGGCGAAGCGGGACGCATGTTGGCAACCGAATTCCTGAACAGCAGTCATCTGCACGATGCGGTGGTGTGTGCCATCGACGATAATCCCGCCAAACACGGCAAGCGCTTGTGCGGCGTCCCCATTGTAGGGGGGCGTAACAGCATCCCGCAGGTTGTGAGGGAATACAACGTGGATAAGATCGTGTTTGCCATTCCCACCGCCACCCCGCAAGTGCGTAAGGAGATCCTGGATATCTGCAGTACCACGGGACGTCCCGTGCAAACGGTGCCCGGCATCTATCAACTGGCGGGCGGCGATGTCAGCGTCAGCCAGTTGCGGGACATTGATGCGGCGGAGCTGCTGGGACGTGAGCCCATCCGCGGCAACGAAGAGGAGATCAGGGGGTACATTAACGGAAAAATCGTGATGGTCACGGGCGGCGGCGGATCGATCGGCAGCGAGTTGTGCCGACAGATCGCGGCGGCATCCCCCAAGCAACTGATTGTTTTTGATATTTACGAAAACAGCACCTATGAACTTCAGCTGGAACTGCAGCGGGAATATCCGCAGTTGGATCTGGTGGCGCTGATCGGATCGGTACGCAACACCGCACGTGTCAACGCCGTGCTTGCGAAGTATCATCCCGATATCGTATTTCATGCGGCGGCACACAAACACGTTCCGCTGATGGAAACCAGTCCGAACGAAGCGATCAAAAACAACGTGTTCGGCACCTACAAAATGGCCAAAGCGGCGGATGCCCACGGTGTGAAACGCTTCGTGCTCATCTCCACCGACAAAGCGGTGAATCCCACCAACATCATGGGCGCGTCCAAGCGCTTGTGTGAAATGGTGGTGCAGATGATGAATCGCGAAAGTGCCACCGAGTTTGCCGCCGTGCGGTTCGGCAATGTGTTGGGCAGTAACGGCAGCGTGATCCCGCTGTTTAAAAAGCAGATCGCGGAAGGCGGCCCCGTTACCGTTACCCATCCCGATATCGTGCGTTACTTCATGACGATTCCCGAAGCGGTGGCGTTGGTTCTGCAAGCGGGGCATTATGCCCGCGGCGGCGAAATATTTGTGTTGGATATGGGCGAACCCGTGAAGATCGATACGATGGCGCGTAATTTGATCCGCCTTTCGGGATATGAACCGGATGTGGATATCCGTGTGGAATACACGGGGTTGCGACCGGGTGAAAAATTGTTTGAAGAGATGTTGATGGCCGAAGAAGGGTTGCGCAACACCGCCAACCGCCTGATACACATCGGACGTCCCATAGAAATGGACGATGAACGGTTCAAAGAACAGTTGCAGGAACTGGAAAAAGCCTGCCTGCAGGAAGGCAGCGATATCAAACGGGTGGTGGCACAAATGGTGCCCACCTACACGCCCGATACAATCAACTGAGGAAAGGATCTGTTGACGAATGATGACGATTTCGTTTTCTCCTCCGGACATTACCGAAGCGGAGATCAATGAGGTAACCGATGCTTTGCGTTCGGGATGGATCACCACCGGCCCGAAAACCAAAGAATTGGAACGTCTTGTGGCGCAGATGTGCGGCACGGCGCGGGCGGTGTGCCTTAATTCCCAAACGGCATGTGCCGAACTGGTGTTGCGCCTGCTCGGTATCGGTGAAGGGGACGAGGTGATCGTGCCCGCCTATACCTACACCGCCTCGGCTTCGGTTGTGTGCCATGTGGGCGCGCGCGTGGTGTTGGTGGACACGCAAAAAGATTCGCTCGAGATGGATTACGATGCGGTGGAAGCGGCGGTGAACGAACGCACCAAAGCCATCATTGCGGTGGATGTCGGCGGTGTGCCGTGCGATTACGACCGCTTGTATGAGATCGTGGAAAAGAAGAAGGCGCTGTTCACTCCGTGCGGCCGTTTGCAGGAAGCGTTCGGACGTGTGGTCGTGATGGCGGATACCGCCCACTCGCTCGGCGCTACCCGTCGCGGTGTGCCCACGGGCAGTTTGGCGGACTTCTCCTCCTTCTCCTTCCATGCGGTGAAGAACCTCACCACGGCGGAGGGCGGTGCGCTCACTTGGCGCGCGGTTCCCGGTGTTTCCGATGAAGAGATCTATCATCAAATGCAACTGTTCTCTCTGCACGGCCAATCGAAAGATGCGCTGGCCAAAACCAAACTCGGCGCATGGGAGTACGATATTGTCGGCACGTGGTATAAGTGCAACATGACCGACGTGGCCGCGGCCATCGGCCTTGGGCAGATCCGCCGTTATCCCGCGATGCTTGCCCGTCGTCGCGCCATCATCGAAGCGTACGATGCGGCATTTGTACCGCTGGGGGTGAAGGTCTTGCCGCACTACACCGAAGAGCACGTTTCCTCGGGACATTTGTACATCGCCCGTGTGCCGGGCATCACGTTGGAACAACGCAGCGAGATCATCATCAAGATGGCGGAACGCGGCATCGCTTGCAACGTGCACTACAAACCGTTGCCGATGTTCACAGCCTATAAAGCGCTCGGCTACGACGTGGCGAATTACCCGAACGCCTATGCGCAATTTGAAAACGAGATCACCTTGCCGCTTCACACCTGCCTCACCGATGAGCAGGTGGCGTATATCATCGAAAACTTTGCGGCCGTTGTGAAAGAGTACACGATATGATGAAACGATGGGAAGAGCTTCCTGACGCGTTGCGGACGGAAGCGGTACGCCCCTATTATGAGGCGCTGTGGAAGAAACGCGGCTCGCTGTTGGCCAAACGTGTGTTTGACGTGACGGTGGCGGCGCTGATGCTGCTTGTGTTGCTCCCTGTTTTCCTGGTTTTGGCGATCCTTATTAAACTGGATTCGCCCGGCCCGGTGTTTTATCGGCAGGAGCGTGTCACCACCTATGGTGCGCATTTCCGCATCTTTAAATTCCGCACCATGTGCCAAAATGCGGATAAGATCGGCACCGCCGTGACGGTGGACGGGGATGCGCGCATCACTCGTATGGGGCGGTTCTTGCGCGGCTGTCGGCTGGATGAGATCAGCCAGCTTTTGAACGTGCTCGACGGTACCATGACCTTTGTGGGCACCCGCCCCGAAGTGCCGAAATACGTGGCGGCCTATACCCCCGAAATGATGGCTACGTTGCTGTTGCCTGCAGGTATCACCTGTGAAGCGTCGGTGCGGTATAAGGATGAAAGCCGCCTGCTCAGCAACGCGGAAGACGCCGATGCGGTGTATGTGAACGAGGTTTTGCCGGGCAAGATGCGGTATAACTTGCGATCGATCCTCTCCTACAGCTTTTGGGGGGATATTAAGGTTATGTTTATGACGGTCTTTGCCGTGCTCGGCAAAGACTATCCACAGGATTGAGGTGTTTTGCATGAAGGACGGATTGGTTTCCATCATTACCCCGACATACAATTGCGGGAAATTCATTGCCGAAACGATGGACACGGTGTTGGCGCAGACCTACACCGATTGGGAAATGATCATCGTGGACGATTGTTCCACCGATAATACCCGCGAAGTCGTGGAAGGCTATATGGCGAAGGATGCGCGCATCAAGTACCACCTGTTGGAACAGAATTCCGGCGCGGCGGTGGCGCGCACCACCGCGATGGCGCTGGCCGAAGGCGAGTACATGGCGTTTTTGGACAGCGACGATCTGTGGATGCCGGATAAGTTGGAACGTCAACTGGCGTTTATGAAGGAACACGATTACGCCTTCACCTGCACCGCATACGAACAGATTGATGAAGCGAGTCAGTCGCTCGATCGCGTGATCAAAACGGTGAAAAAGACGGATTACACCCGCCTGCTTCTGGATTGCCCCGTCGGCAACTCCACCGTGATGTATTCGGTGGCGAAAATGGGCAAGTTTGAAGTGCCCAACATTCGCAAACGCAACGACGATGCGTTGTGGCTCACGATGCTCAAAAAAGAGAAGTACATTTGGGGCATGCCGGATGTGTTGATGCGTTACCGCATCCGTCAGAACTCCATTTCCAGCAACAAGCTGAAGGTGATCAAGTACCATTGGATCCTCTACCGTGAGATCGAACATCTGAACGTATTCCGTTCGGCGTTCCACGTGTTCTGGTGGTGTGTGATCAAGGCGTTGCATATTAAGTAAAGCGAGGACAAGCCATGCGGGTGTTGCATATCAACTGCAATTATATGACCACGGTGTTGCACCAGACCATGGTGGAACATTTGGACAAGACCGGGGTGGAAAGCCACGTGTTTGCTCCTGTGTACGATGCGGGACGGGCGGTGATCCGCCCGCGGGAAAATGTCACCGTTTCGGAATGTTTTAAAAAATGGGACCGTCTGCATTTCGGGTATAAACAACGCAAGATTGCTCGCGGACTTGAACAAGCGGTGGACGTCCGATCGTTTGATTGTCTTCATGCCTATACGCTGTTTACCGACGGCAACTGTGCCATGCGGATGTCCGAAAAGTACGGTATCCCCTATGTAGTGGCGGTGCGTAGCACCGATATGAACGACTTTTTTCGCTATCGGCCGTGGTTGCGCGGGCGTGGCATGCGTATCATGGAGCACGCTTCAGCCGTGTTCTTCTTGTCGCAACGGTATATGGATGATATGCTGAACAAATATGTGCCCCCCAAGATGCGAGAGGCGTTGCGGCAGAAGTGTCGCGTGGTGCCCAACGGCATCGACGATTTTTGGCTGAACAACCCGCCCCCTGCCAAGGAGCCGTCGGAAGACGGCGTGGTGCGTGTCATCGTGGCGGGACGTGTCAACCGCAACAAAAATCAGGTGACCCTGATGCGGGCGGTGGACAAGCTGAACGCCGAAGGATTCCCCGCCCGCCTTGCGGTGGTGGGCCAGGTGGAAAACGAGGCGGTGCTGACTGAACTGCAGACGAGTGCGGCGGTCACCTATCACAAAGCCTGTCCAAAAGAGGAACTGGTGCAGTTGTATCGGCAAAACGATCTGTTTGCGCTGCCTTCTTTTCAAGAGACCTTCGGCCTGGTGTACGCCGAGGCGATGAGCCAGGGGCTCCCGGTGCTGTATACCCGCGGAGAAGGGTTCGACGGCCAGTTCCCTGAAGGAACCGTCGGATATGCGGTGGATCCGCGTTCGGCGGACGATATCGCCGAAAAGATTCGCATGGCGTGGGCAGAAAAGGAGTTGCTCGCGCAAAACGGGCCGGTGTTGGCTAAACATTTTAATTGGGACGATATTGTAAACGGGTACAGAAAGATATATGAAGATATCGGACATGCCCGTTGACAGAAAGGGGTGGCATATGCTTTCGATCGGCAAGATGTTTGAAAAAGAAGACACAATGCTGTCGGTTGCTGTGGGTGCAATCGTTGGGGGGTTGTATGTCACCAACTTGGCCGATGGTCTTGCGCTGACTAAAAGCACGGCGGATTTGATTATCGGCCTTCTTTGCAAAGTCTTTATTTTGGCTACGCTGGTTTTTTGTGCCAAGGCAATTTTGACACGGGTTAACAAGACGTTGCTTGGTGTCTGTATTGCGGTGGTGGCGGTGCTGCCGTTGCAGGCGATACTGTTTCGCGATACATGGCCGTTTTTTTGGGATACCTACGTAACATTTGTTCTCTCGATTTTTCCGGGTATGATTTGTTTTTCCGTGTTGCGAGATTACCGGAAGTGCTTGCGGGTGCTTTTGTTTGTTTCCATCGGCATTTCGCTTGCGAACTGGATGGTTCTGTTTGTCGGCGGTGGCGACGCTTTTGCCAAGTACAATATGGGTTATGCGAACGCCTTGGTGCTTCCGACAAATTTGCTCATTTGGGTTTGTGTGCAAGGGGAAAAACATTGGCGCATGCGACTTGTATATGGTGCGCTGGCAGCAGGAAACGTAATCGGCATTTTTGCATACGGTTCCCGAGGTGCGCTTGCGTGTGTGCTCGTTTTCGGTGTGTTTCTGTTTTTTTCGGTGCCCATTCCTCACAAGTACGGTCGCCGGATAAAAGCAGGCATCGCACTTGCCGCGGTGCTGCTCTTGGTGTTTTATCGGCCGATTTTGACAGTGGTGTTGAACGTACTGGAGTCCATGGGCTTTCAAAGCCGTACGCTGTCGTTGTTGGTTACGGATATTGGACACGATAGCGGACGCATGTTGCTGTGGGAAAAGGTGTGGAAGGATTTCACAACGAATGTGATAGCCATTCGAGGAATCAATTCAGATTACGCATTGATCCAGATCTATTCGCATAACGCCGTGTTGGAATTGTTGCATGCATTTGGCATACTCGGTGGCACGGTATTGCTTGCGGGCGGAGCGTGGGGTATTGTCGGAACGTTGAAAAGGCGGACCGATGCATACGGAATGTTGCGTGTTTTAACAATGTTTTCGTTTATGCCGCTTTGTTTTTGGTCCGGTAGTGTGTGGACAAGTATGTACTTGTGGTTGTGGGTAGTAATCTGCCTGCGTCGCAAATCGTTGGATAAGGGCGACGATGCCACGATTTCCCTGTGGCCGCAACAAACGGCAAAACACTTTCGCTAAAATGCCGTAAAAAACGGTTGATCAGAACGAAAAGGAGTGCGTGTAATGGAGGGAAAACCTTGTGTGTCGATTTATTGTGCGGCGTACAACCATGAAAAGTATATTGCACAGGCGCTGGAAGGTTTTGTTTCGCAGAAAACGACTTTTCCGTTCGAGGTTATCGTTAACGAGGATGCTTCTACGGATAATACAGCTCAAATCATACGTGAATATGAAGAACAGTATCCTCACATAATCAAACCGATCTATCAAACAGAGAACCAATATCGTTTGAAAAAAAGCATCAGTTTGTACCATATGTTCCCTAAGGCGCAGGGAAAGTATGTTGCGGTCTGTGAAGGTGACGATTTTTGGACCGATCCTTTAAAATTGCAAAAACAGTACGACTATATGGAGGCGCACCCCGATTGCCCTCTTGTTGCACATAAGACGATGCGAGTCTTTGAAAACGGCAAGTATATGTCCGGATTTACATCGTATGATTTTTCCTCTCCGGATGCGTGCAGTTTAAGTGTTGCGGAAGTTATTGAGCATGTGAATGATTTTCACACGTCGTCACTTTTCTATCGCAGGGAGATCTATGAAAGAAACATGGCGTTTTTAAAGTCGGTTTCGTTGTTTGATTACGTTACCAAAATTATCTGCGCCACCGATATGCCGGGAAATGTGTATGTGATACCGGAAGTGATGTCGGCCTATCGGATGTCTGCAACCGGCTCGTGGAGCCAACGGGTGCGTGATGACACAGAACAATATAAAAACCACATTGCGCGTTCTATCGACATACTACGGCAAATTGATGCATACCGTGAGCACCGCTTTGCCGAGGCGTTTGACAAAGAAATTCTCAAGCGGCAGTTCAATATGGAACTGCTTGCAAACAATCGCAAAGTGTGGCGCGACGAAAAGTATCGAGCATACATTGCGTCGATGTCTAAAAAGCAAAAGGTGACAACTTGGTTGCAACTTTACTTCCCGCGGTTGTTTCGCGGGATACAAAAGTGTTATAGCCATCTTAAAAAGTTTGTGGAAGGCTGAAAAAGAACTGCAGAGTGAGTGAAGGAGGAAGGTATGGGAGAGAGAAAAGCAAGTGTTTCCTCCGGCTTGTTTTGGAAACTGCTGGAACGTTTTGGCGTGCAGGGAGTACAGTTTCTTTTGCAGATTGTGCTGGCACGATTGTTGGATCCCGAGCATTACGGCACGCTGTCGCTGATGATTATTTTCACTACCCTAGCCAATGTGTTTGTTCAAAACGGATTCAGCACGGCATTGATCCAAAACAAAGACGTGACCGAGGACGATTATTCTTCCGTCTTTTGGGTGAGCAGCGGCGTTGCGGGTGTTTTGTATGCCGTCATATTCTTTTGTGCACCTCTGATCGCACAACTCTACAAAATGCCCGATCTGGTCGCGCCACTCAGGGTGCTGGCGCTTATGCTGTTCCCCGGTGCGCTTAACTCGGTGCAACTGGCAAAAGTCAGCCGCGAACTGGATTTCAAAAAGGTGTTCTACAGCAACATTGGTGCCATTTTGGTGTCCGGCGCAGTAGGAATTGTGATCGCGCTAAACGGTGGCGGATTGTGGGCGTTGGTGGTACAGTCGATGCTCAACGTGTTCGTGGCCTGTCTTGTGATGCGTGTATCGGTGAAATGGCGCATCCGCCTCGTGTGTAATTGGCAACGCATTAAGGTGCTGTTTTCCTTTGGTTGGAAACTGCTTACCTCGGCGCTGCTGGATACGTTGTATCAAGATGTGCGCAGTTTGGTGATCGGTGTGAAATACGACAGCGCCACACTTGGACATTACAATCGCGGCAAACAGTTTCCGCAATTTTTCATCCAAGCCGTTACGGGTGCGGTGCAAAGCGTGATGCTTCCCGCCATGGCGGCGGAGCAGGACGACCGCGCCCGTGTAAAAGCGTTGATGCGACGCTCGATTATGCTGTCGGCGTACGTTATTTTTCCGCTGATGGCGGGTCTTGCCGGTGTGGCCACCCCGATGGTGCGGTTGCTGTTGACCGACAAGTGGTTGCCGTGTGTGCCGTATTTGCAAATTTATTGTTTTACATTGGCATTTAACCCTGTGCACTCTTGCAATTTGCAAGCCATTAACGCGATGGGGCGCAGCGATCTGTTCTTGAAATTGGAGATCATTAAAAAGAGTTACGGTATGGCGGCGCTCGCTATTGCGGTGTTTTGTTTTGATTCGCCCATTGCCATCGCACTTACGGGTGTGGTTACGGTGTTCATCAGTTGTTTTGTGAACGCCTCGCCCAACAAAAAGTTGGTTGGCTATTCCTACTTTGAGCAGATGCGCGATCTGCTCCCTGCCGCAGGCCTGTCGGGTGTGATGCTCTTGTGCGTGTTGGCGGTGGGCCGACTGCCGTTGCCGGACATTGCGATTCTGCCGTTGCAGGTCGTTATCGGCGCGGCGGTATACGTTGTTCTTTCTGCGCTGCTGCGAATCCCCGAGTTTATCGCGCTGCGCGACATGATAAACAATATTATTAAACAAAAACATGCCCCCACAGGAGGTGCGGACAATGAATAAATCGATCAACGTGACGCGGTCGTCCATGCCGTCGTTTGAGGAATACTGCGAAGAGATCCGCGAACTGTGGGACAGCCGTTGGCTGACCAACTCGGGCGTGAAGCACCGCCAACTGGAAGCGGATCTGCGAGCATATCTGGATGTTCCGCATGCGGTGTTGTACACCAACGGGCACTTGGCGCTGGAACACGTGTTGGCGGCGCTGGATCTGCCGCAGGGCGGTGAGGTGATCACCACCCCATTCACCTTTGTTTCCACCACCCACGCCATTACGCGTGCGGGACTTGTTCCGGTGTTTTGCGACGTGGAGCCGACCTACTACACACTCGATCCCGCGAAGATCGAATCGCTCATTACCGACAAGACCTGCGCGATCATGCCGGTGCACGTCTACGGCAATTTGTGCGACGTTAAAGCGATCGCCGATATTGCCGCGCGACACAACCTGCCGGTGATATACGATGCGGCACACGCGTTCGGTGTGGTGAAAGATGGCGTGAGTGTGGCGAATTTCGGCACCGCGTCCATGTTCAGTTTCCACGCCACTAAGGTGTATAACACCATTGAGGGTGGCGCGCTCTGCTTTGCGCAGGACGGGTTGGAGGAAAAGCTGAACATCCTTAAAAACTTCGGTCAATTGGGCGAAGATTGCCCCTTTGTGGGTGCCAATGCCAAAATGAGCGAATTTCAAGCGGCGATGGGCATTTGCAATCTGCGTCATCTGAAAGATGAGATTGCAAAGCGCCGTCTGGCTGCTGAGCGATACCGTCAACACCTCGGCGGTGTGAACGGCATCACGCTGTGCCCCGCACAAGAAGGGGTTACATCCAACTATGCGTATTTTCCCGTCGTGTTCGATGGGTATAAATACACGCGGGACGAGGTGTTCGCCCGCCTTTCGGCCGAGAACATCGTGGCTCGCAAATACTTTTACCCGCTGACAAGCGATTTCACCTGTTATCGCGAAGCGGCGGGCGCACAAGACACGCCCGTGGCGCGGCATATTGCGCAAAACGTGTTGACGTTGCCGTTGTTTGCGGATCTGACCGAAACGGACGTGGATCGCATCTGCAGTATTATTTTGGGATAAACCAAAGAAGGGAGTTTTCATTATGAAAGGCATTATCTTGGCAGGCGGTAAGGGGACGCGTTTGTACCCCATCACGCAGGTGGTGTCCAAACAAATGTTGCCCATCTACGACAAACCGCTGATCTACTACCCGTTGTCGATGTTGTTGCTTGCGGGTATTCGCGACATTCTCATTATCTCCACCCCCGAGGATACGCCGATGTTCGAGCGCTTGCTGGGGGATGGCAGTCGTCTGGGCATCAAACTCTCCTACAAGGTGCAGGATACCCCCCGCGGCCTGGCGGACGCCTTTATTTTGGGCGAAGAGTTTATCGGGGACGACAGCGTGTGCCTCATTTTGGGTGACAACGTGTTCTATGGAAAAGACATGACGCGTGTGCTTCGTGCCGCTATGGAAAACACCGAAGGTGCAACCATCTTCGGCTATCCCGTGAAAGATCCCACCGCCTTCGGCGTGGTGGAATTTGATAAGGAGCACCGCGTGGTGTCCATCGAAGAAAAACCGGCCGAGCCGAAATCCAATTATGCTGTGCCGGGCCTCTATTTCTACGATAACCGTGTGGTGGAGATCGCGAAGAACGTGAAGCCGTCTGCCCGCGGCGAGATTGAGATCACGGCGGTGAACAACGCCTACTTGGATATGGGCGCTTTGAAGGTGCAGTTGCTCGGCCGCGGTGTGGCGTGGTTGGATACGGGCACACCCGACGGTATGCTCAAAGCGGCGCAGTTTGTGGAAACGGTGCAGGATCGTCAAGGATTTTACATCTCCTGCATTGAGGAGATCGCGTGGCGTCGCGGCTTCATCACCACCGAGCAGTTGCTGGCGCTCGGCCGTGAGCTGGATAAGACCGAATACGGTCAATATTTGATTTCGTTGGCGGAGGGGAAAACAGTATGACTATTATCGTAACAGGCGGCGCCGGTTTTATCGGCTCCAACTTCATCTTTCACATGTTGAAAAAGTATCCGGACTATCGCATCGTGTGTCTGGACAAGCTGACCTATGCGGGTAACCTCAGCACGCTGGCTCCCGTAATGGACAATCCGCAGTTCCGTTTTGTGAAGGCAGATATTTGCGACCGTGCGGCGGTGTATGAACTCTTCCGCGAGGAAAAACCCGACGTGGTGGTGAACTTTGCGGCGGAATCCCACGTGGATCGCTCGATCGAAGATCCGGGCATCTTCCTGCAGACCAACATTCTCGGTACGGGTGTATTGCTCGATGCTTGCCGTGAGTACGGCATCAAGCGGTATCATCAAGTGTCCACCGACGAAGTGTACGGTGACCTGCCGTTGGATCGTCCCGATCTCTTCTTCACCGAAGAAACCCCCATCCACACCAGTTCTCCTTATTCCAGCTCCAAAGCGGGCGCGGACTTGTTGGTGCTGGCGTATCACCGCACCTTCGGTCTGCCGGTGACCGTGTCCCGTTGCTCCAACAACTACGGCCCGTATCACTTCCCCGAAAAATTGATTCCGCTGATGATCGCCAACGCGCTGAACGATAAGCCTCTGCCGGTGTACGGTGAAGGTTTGAATGTGCGCGACTGGCTGTATGTGGAAGATCATTGCAAGGCGATCGATCTGGTGATCCACAAAGGGCGCGTGGGCGAGGTGTATAACATCGGTGGCCACAACGAGATGAAGAACATCGATATCGTGAAGATCATCTGCAAGGCGCTGGGCAAGCCCGAAAGCTTGATTACTTACGTGGCGGATCGCAAGGGACACGACATGCGGTATGCGATCGATCCCACCAAGATCCACACCGAACTCGGCTGGCTGCCCGAAACCAAGTTTGCGGACGGCATTCAAAAGACCATTCAATGGTATCTCGACAACCGTGAGTGGTGGGAAACCATCATCTCGGGCGAGTATCAGGACTACTATGAAAAGATGTATGGCAATCGCTGAGTTTGTGTAAGATCGGTACCCACAAAAACGTCAACTGCAAGACGGCGAAGTGGGGACGACACATAAGAGCAACAAAAAGAGCCTCTGTCCAGGTGAACAGAGGCTCTTTTTGTGTTACACACTCAACCACGTATCGGGGGTTTCCATTGCCTTCAGGCAGGTTTCGCGAATGGCCATAATACCGATGGTATCGCGGTGAGAAACAGGAATCTCACCCGTGCGGAACATATGCAAGATCGCATGGATGAGTCCTTTGAAAAATCCGTCGTTGATCAGTACGGTTTCATTACGGTCGGCCGCTCCGCCGTGGTTTACCTGCAACACGAACTCCGCAGGGCCCGCCAGTTGCGTTGCGGTGGCGGTGCGTCCGTCTCCGAAACGCAACACCCACGCGGGGGCGCAGGGAGTACCGACGTACATCACCTTTGTCACATCCGAACCCATTAGCGTCACGATCGGTTCCAACTGGTGGATCAAATAGGTGTCGGGATGTCCGCCGCCGGTGCTGACGATGGAATCGATATCCTCCCGCACAACGGGGGTGAGTTTTTCGGAAAAGCGCAGAGCCGAGGAGGAGAAGCAGGGGGTGTTGTGCTGTTCGCCCACCGCAAAGATACGGCGCGCTTCTTCGGCGGTGTCGGCAAAGGTTTTGTCGATGTACACGGGTTTGCCGCTTTCGAGCGCCTCGCGGGAGAGTTCGTAGTGCATTTCGCTGTTGTCGGGCGACAGCACAATGATGCCGTCGCATTTTTCGATCAATTCCGTAATGGTGGGCACCAGTTCAATGCCGTATTTCTCCGCCCAATCGCGGTTGCTGATACGCCCTTCAATGGTGGGTTCCACATGGGCATAGGCGTATTTCACTTCAAATTCGCCGTTACTGTATTCGTGGATCCACGCGGGGTAGTTATCCGCGTGCCACTCGTTCAGATAATAGTCGATAAAGCCAACGATCTTGGTTGCCATAACATCCACTCCTTTGTTGTCATTATATCATACATATCCCGATTTACAATGGTGTGAGTTACGCTGTTTTTTATCCCGTTTTCATATTGCGGTGCGGAAGAAAAGGTGGTATACTGAACAAACGGGAGGCGAGTGCATGAAAAACGTGATTTTTGATTTCGGTATGGTGTTGGTGAAATTCCTGCCGTCGTATATGGTGGGGCGCTACGTGAGCGAACCCGCGGATGCCGCCCTGCTGGCTGAGGTGGTGTTTGATCGCGTATATTGGGATCGGTTGGACGCAGGAACCATCGAGGACGAAGAGGTGATGGCGGCTTGTCGCACCCGCTTGCCCGCGCGGTTGTGGGAGGCGGCCGATACGATCTACTATAACTGGATTTATAACCTTCCTGAAATTGAAGGTATGCGCGAGTTGATCGCCGATCTGAAGACGCGGGGCGTGCGGTGCTACTTGCTCTCCAACATCTCTCGTTATTTTGCCGCCCACAGCCACGAGATCGATATATTACGGCTGTTGGACGGCTGTGTGTACTCCGCCGTGTGCGGATTGGCAAAACCCGACACCGCCGTTTTCACTTATGCATGTGAAAAATTCGGCATCGTACCTGCCGACACCCTTTTTGTGGATGATCGAGCCGAAAACGTGGCGGCGGCGGTTTCGGTCGGAATGGAAGGGTTCGTGTTCACGGGCGATGCGGACGCATTGCGCAGTATGCTGTTTTCGGTTGACAAGGCAAGAGGTATGTGATAATATGGATATATGTGTAGGCAATACTGCCAAAGGAGCGATGAGAGAATGATATCACAAAAGCGATTGCTGTTGCTGGGCGGTTCGCGATATTTGGTACCGGTAATTGAAGCGGCAAAGGAGCTTGGGATTTACACGATTTCTTGCGATTATTTGCCGCATAATATTGCTCACCGTTATTCCGACGAATACTGTAATGTCAGCATTATCGATAAAGAGGCGGTGTTGGCCGCGGCGAAAGAGTTGCAAGTGGATGGTGTAATGTCTTTTGCCTGCGATCCCGGTGTTACGACGGCGGCTTACGTGGCAGAACAACTTGGCTTGCCTTCTTGCGGTCCGTATGAATCGGTATGTATTCTGCAGAACAAAGGCCGTTTTCGTGCGTTTTTGGCAGAACATGGGTTTAACGTGCCCACCGCCAAGGGATACACCTCGGTGGAGGATGCATTGGCAGATGTAGAGTTATTTCATTGGCCGGTTATTGTGAAGCCGACCGATTCGGCCGGCAGTAAGGGTGTTACCCGTGTGGATGATCCCCAAAATTTGCGTGAGAGCATCGAATACGCATTGTCGTTTTCACACAGCGAAGAGTTTATTATTGAAGATTTCCTTCAGAAAGTGGGACATTCTTCTGACACCGACAGTTTCTCGGTGGATGGTGAATTGAAGTTCGTGTCCTTCTCAGCACAGCGCTTTGATGAGCAAGCGGGAAATCCCTACACGCCTTCGGCATACAGTTGGCCTGCTACGTTAAGCAACGCGCATCAAGAGGAACTCGCACAGGAGATACAGCGGCTTCTTACTTTGCTTGATATGCGCACGTCCATTTACAACATTGAAACGCGCGAGTGTTCCGATGGCAAAGCTTATATTATGGAGCTTTCTCCGCGCGGTGGCGGTAATCGTTTGGCAGAAATGCTTCGTTATGCCACAGGAGTGGACCTTATCAAAAATGCGGTTCGTGCAGCCGTGGGGTTGCCGGTGACCGATGTCGTGCAAGTACCGTATGACGGTTGCTGGGCCGAGATTATTCTGCACAGCGCCACGGCAGGTACGTTTGATACGCTGTGGGTGTCGGATGAGATCGCCGACAATGTGGTTGAAGAAGACCTGTGGATTGCCGAGGGTGATGCCGTGGGAGATTTCTCCGGTGCAAACGAAGCGATTGGCACCTTGGTGCTTAAATTCCCCACGCAAGAACGATTGAATGAAGTACTCGGCGATCAAGAGCGCTTTGTGAAGGTGCTGTTGAAATGAGTGACTGCAAAAGAGAGATCGGCGGCTATTTTGGCTTGGAACGTTTCACGGGCGAGGAATATCACAAAGACGCGGTGGCGGTGAACACGGGGCGAAATGCACTTTTGTATGTTTTGCGTGCCCGAGGGGTGAAAAAACTGTATATCCCCGCCTTCTTGTGCGATACGGTGGCAGAACTTTGTCGTCGTGAAGGCTATCCTTTTGAAGAGTATGCGGTGGGGGAAGATTTTCTTCCGCAATTCGACCGCACGCTCGGCGAAGGGGAGTGGATGTATGTTGTTAATTACTACGGCCAGTTAAGCAACGCGTGTATCGAAGAGTATAAACAAAAATACGATCGTGTGATTGCGGATTACGTGCAAGCGTTTTTTCAAAAACCTGCGGCAAATGTGGATACGGTGTATTCCTGCCGCAAGTTTTTCGGTGTGGCGGACGGCGGATATGCCGCTACTGCGGCGCGGCTTGATACACCGCTTTCGGTGGATTCTTCCAAAGATCGCATGGTGCACGTGCTTGGGCGGTTTGAAGAATGCGGATCTGCATACTACACTACATTCCAACAAAACGACGAATCGTTTTACGAACTGCCTCTTGCAAAAATGTCCCCCCTTACTCAAAACTTGTTGAAAGCGGTCGATTACGAAGCCGTGTGCGCTGTGCGCAATCGTAATTTTGAACAGCTTCACCGAGTGCTTGGCGAGCAAAACCGCTTGTTACTACGAGTGCCTATGGGTGCATACGCTTATCCGTTTTACTGTAAAAACGGTGTGGCGGTTAGACGGGCGCTTGCAGCACGTAATATCTATGTACCGATGCTGTGGCCGACATTGTCGGAAAAAGCCACTCCGTTGGAACGGGATTATGCGGAAAATATTCTTCCTCTGCCGTGCGACCAACGCTATGATGCGGAGGATATGGAATATATGATAAGCGTTTTAAAAGAAACGATGGGAGAGTGTAAATATGGTTGATTTGAAAGGAAAAACCCTGCTGGTTATGGACAGAACGGCGCTGGCAGCATGTGCAGTCAAGCGTGCCAAGGAGTTGGGCGTAAAAACGGTGGTGGCAAACTTTTATCCCACCGAGCAATCCCCTTCCAAGCAGATTGCGGACGTGGCGATCGATATCGATATTTCGGATACCGATGCAATGCTGAGTTTGATTGAGGAACATCATATAGATGGTATTTTTGTTGGTTGGACCGATTCGCACCTCCCGTTTTATGCGGACATTTGCGAGAAGGCAGGTCTGCCTTGCTGTGGTACCAAAGAACAGTTCGACATCCTCTCCAACGACAAGCGCCGTTTCAAGGAGGCTTGTTTAAAATACGGTGTACCTGTTCCGCGTGAATACAAACTGTCGATGGAATTTAAAAAGGAAGATCTCGCGGCGATTCAATATCCTGTGTTGGTCAAACCTGCCGATGAAAGTGGTTCGCGCGGTATTCGTAAGTGCTCCGATGAAAAGGAATTGATCGAAAACTACACGTGGTTGTATAATCGTTCCAAGAGCAAAAAGATTTTTGTGGAACAGTATATCGACAGTCCTAAGGAAATCTTTTTGCACTACACGCTGCAAGATGGAAATTACAGTCTTTCCTCCGGGTTTATGAAGCACCGCGCGATCAGCGAAGGCACGGTGGCGGCTTCAGCAATTCTGCACGTGTTCGGTCCGTCATACATTGACCTTTATCGCGAGAAGGCGGAGCCTGCCGTGTTGAACTTTATGAAAGAGCTTGGACTCAAAAACGGCATCGTGATGTTCCAAGGGTTCATTGATGGCGAAGACTTCTATTTCTACGAGTCGGGTTTGCGTATGGGCGGCGAACAATTCTATGTGTTTGCGCAACCGCTTAACGGTATCAGCTCGCTGGATTTGATGATTGAGTTTTCGGTTACGGGCGAAATGAAAAGCGCCAACGCACAGGAACTGGACGATCCGAAATACAGCAAGAGTTGCGTGAACTATTACGTGACGTTGAAACCGGGCACCATTGCGGAAATACGCGGTCTTGAGGAAGTGGAAGCGATGCCGCAGGTGTTGCAGAACGCTACCTTCAAACAGATTGGCGATACGATTGAGGCGTCCAACAACCTGGATCGAGTGATTTATCGTTTGCACGTGATGGATGATACTCCCGAACAGTTGGCAAAAACTCTTTCGGACATTAGCCACACGTTGCGGATTTTGGATACCGAGGGCAACGAGATGCAGCTGGAAGAGCTCACCTACGAGCGTGCACTATGGATGCTGGTGAACTCTTAATTTCATACGGAAGAGTGAAAACAAAAGAACCGCGCAACCGATTTTTTGGTCACGCGGTTCTTTTTTATTTTTCTTCGCCCAACAACGCGATAAAGTACTGTGCATACTGGGAAAGCGGGCGGTCTTTACGATACACTACCGCCGGCTGACGAGAGGGGGCGTTTTGTTTCAATCGGAAGAAGCACAAATTGCCGTCGTCGGGAGCGTCCTTTACAAACCCTTGCGGCAACAAAGCGGCGCCCACGCCCGCGCGTGCCAGCGACCATGCGGTGAGCACGCCCACCACTTCAGCCGCAATTTCGGGGTGAACATTTTCCGCCGCACACAAGCTGTCGAATTGACGGCGCAATTCCTGTTGCTTGCCAAGCGTGACAAACGGTAGGTCGGCACAGTCACGCAACGAAACGGCGGGGGGGCGGTCATCCTCGGTTTCGGTGGGCAGGGTGTGCGCCAAATGCTTCGGCACGGCCAACATCACCGTTTCCGTATCTAACAGACGGACGTGCAACAGCGTTTCGTCCACCGGCAGGTTCATCAGCGCCAGGTCAAATTCTCCTTCCGCAATACCGCGGTGCAGATGGGCGCTGTCGGTTTCCCTTAAAATCAGTTGCAAGCCGGGAAACCGTTCGCGCAGGCGGCGTAATATCGTCGGAATGTGATAACTGCAACGAAACGGTGAAATACCGAGAACAAGACGTCCTTTGGCACCGCTTTTGAAATCCTCCATCGAACGGCGTAACCGTTCCTCCTGATGCAAAAACACCTGCGCTTCTTCCACAAAGCGGTTGCCTGCGGGGGTGAGGGTGAGTGGCTGGGTATTGCGATCAAACAGCAAAACCCCCAACTCTTCTTCCAACGCGCGAATCTGTTTGGACAGCGCAGGTTGCGATAGTCCGAGCGTATCCGCCGCTTGCGAAAAGTTGCGTTTTTGTGCCAATGTCAGCGCATATTGCAGTTGTTTTGCATTCATGTGACCGCCTCCGTTGAATGAATACCAATTGAAGTATACATGGTTTTTCAAAAAAATTCAAGAAAATTATAAACAAAAAGGAATAAACCTCTTGACAAAACGAAAAAAACGTGCATAATATAACTCGTAAGGAATAAATATCATAACCATAACGGAATAAGGAAAGGAGCGATTACCATGCCTCTCGCTTTACAGTATCTCGGCATTATGTTGGCGATTATTTGTGTATGGTTCCTTGTGTTCAAACGGCCCGTGTACGAAGCGGTGCTTCTCAGTTTTGCTATTTTGCTCACGCTTACGGGCAACTGGCAAAATCTGCCCGCCTATTTTGAGAAAGCCATGAGCACATCGTTGTTGTATTCGATGGTCGCTTTTATGGCGATGTCCATTCTATTGACCAAAACGAAGGTGATCGACGGCGCCATCGCCATCATTCTGTCGCTGTTTGGACGTATTTCCGGCGGTGCGGGTTATGCGTCGGTCGTGGCCAGCGCCTTTATGGGTGCGCTTTCGGGCAGCGGCCCCGGTAACGTGATGGCGACGGGCACCATTACCATCCCGGCCATGAAACGTTCGGGATTCCCTGCTGAATTGGCGGCCAACGTGGAAAGTAATGCGAGTTATCTCGGCAACATGATCCCGCCTTCCAGCAACATTTTTGCGGCGATGACGGCCTATGCGATCTTTGCGGGTACAGAGCCGAATCAGAGCAACTTTATCATGGCCATGTGGGGACTTGCTCTGTGGTTTGTTGTGGAAAAACTGCTCATTGTGTGGGGTTTCTGCAGATATTACAAAGTGAAGCCGATGGCAAAAGAAGATATTCCGCAACTGCGTGAGGTGTTCAAGACCGGTTGGCAGGGGTTGTTGCTCCCCGTTATCATTTTGGTGCCGTTTATTTTGGATTCCGTTTGCGCGGACTTCTTCGCGGCACGGCTCGGCGCGGCGGGTGCCAAGGCCTTTTCGAGCAGCCTTCTGTTGTTCGTTGCCGGCGTGGCGGCAATCTACGCCTGCTTGGTGGTTAAAGATAAGCGGTCGGTCACGCCGCATAAGATCGCGAAGATGTTCGGCGACAGCGTCAAGAGCATTTCGCCCGCCATCGCGGTGTGCTTGTTCGGCTACATGATCGGCGGATTGTTCGACGATCTGCAGGTGGCGGAACAAATGGGTGTGTTTATCCAAAGCATGCAGTTCGGCCGTTTTGGCATGGTTGTGTTTATCTGCCTTGTGACCTGTTTCCTCGGCATGGTGATTCCCGGTTCGGCGCTGACCACCATGTTCGGCGCGGTGTTCATCTCCACCTTGAACACGGTGGGCGTCAACCCGATGCTCACGGCTCTTATGTTGCCTTGCATTTGCGGCGTGATGTGCGGCATCACCCCGCCGCTGGCACTCGGTATGTACGCCGGCATGACGGTGGCGGAATCGGATTTCTCCAAAACGGTGAAGAACGATTTGTGGTGGGTATTTGCGCACTTTGTGTTGGAAGTCGTCGTGTTGATGGGCTGGTTACCGATTATTGGCTTGTAAGGAGGATGCGCTGTGAAAAACATTTGTAAAAAAATTTCCTCTGCGTTGCGGTGGGTGTTTGGCTACGGCGTGATGCTGAGCCTGTTTGTCGGCGGTCTGACGTTGATCGGATATTTGGTCGCCTTGTTTATCGGCGGCCCCACGGCCACGGCCATTTGCGTGTTTATTCAAAAGCAACTGTTTCCCATTGTGGTGAAGGTGGCGACCTCGATGGTGTTGCTTGGACTTGTGGCGATGTATCTTTCGGGTGAAACCGCCCTTACGGCGACGAAGAAAAATAAGAAGTAAAAGCAAAAAACCTCGCGGCAGCGAGGTTTTTTGTTTACAAACAGGTAGAAGTATGGTATATTGTGTTGGTTAAGGGAGGTGAACGTGTGGTAGCGCGTAAAATTGATTGTCACAGCCATATTGTCAATGAAGCGATACGGCAAGATTACTTTTCCAAAACCAACGCGTATGCCGTGGTAATGGAATTCATTGAGCCGTTTCGCGCCAATGCACCTCCGTACGATGCCTTTCAAACCGCCATGCGGGACGAACGCCTGTTTTTCTGCCCTGCGGTGGACATTCACGGGGATATTCCCGCCCGATTGGCGGCCGTTGAAGAGATGCTCCCCAACGATCGTATCGTGGGTTTAAAGATATATTTGACCTATCAAGCGGGGCGTGCAGACGACAAACGAATGATGCCGATTTACGATTTTGCCCGCAAGCACCGTTTGACCGTGACCTTTCATACGGGATCGTGTTCGCTCGTGTTGCCGAGTGACGGCGACCTCGCAGGATCGGATGCCCGTTATGTAAAACGGGTGGCACAGCAATACCCCGATGTGAACTTCGTGGTGGCACACATGGACGATCCGCGTTACGATGCCTGCATCGATCTGATGGCGGGGGTGGACAATATGTTCACCGATTTTTCGGGCGCGTATGAACCGGGTACCCACGAAGGTGAGGATATGGAATGGGCTATCACCACGTTTCAAGCGGCGATCCATCGCCGTCCCGACACATGGCGTCAAATTTTGTACGGCACCGATTTCTGCCCGCCCATTGATCTGTGTGCGGTGGAAGAGTATTTTTACACAATTTCCCGTATCTTCCCTCCTGAACGGTGGGAGGACATCTATTGGAACAATGCGTTAAGGGCTTTTCCCAAAATTAAAGAGTATATGGAGAGAAATATATGACAAAATTTAAGAGATTTTTAAAATCGTTTACCCCGTATCAGACCATTTATCTTGCGGCGGTGGTGTTGCTCACCGTGTGCATGACCGTCTTTTTCCCCGATATTTCATTGGGCGATTATCGAGGCTACATCGCGTTGGTGGTGTGTGCCATCATCAGCACCATTTCCAACCCGCTGTGTGAACTGCTGATTTCCAAGCAAAGCAAGTGGAATTTCGTGGTGGATTTCTTCCTTATTGAAATTCCCGAATTGGTCATCTGCCTGCATTTCGGATGGTATGCCGTGGCGGCCACCGTAGTGTTGTTCTGGATGCCGATCGACGTGGTGAGTTTTCTGCGCTGGAACAAACACCCCGACCGTGAGGACGAAACCCTCACCGAAGTAAAGCGCTTGAAACCGTGGCAAACCGCACTTGCGGTGGTGGGTATCATGGTCTTCGGTTTCGTGGTGGGATATCTGCTCAAAATGATTCCCGGTGCGTCCGACACCTATCTTGATGCGTTCGCTTCGGCGGTGGGTATGGCCAACGGCATTCTGCTGTTGCTTCGTTACAGCGAACAATGGCTTGCGTGGCTCATCACCACCGTGATCTACCTGTTTATGGACATATCCTCGGGGATGTACATATTGCTCATCACGGAAATCGCGATGCTTATCAACACCATCTACGGCATGGTGAAATGGTACCTTTATACCAAGAAGCAAGAAAAACGGCAAGAATGATACAAAAACGGCACTCCGCCGCCGCGGAGTGCCGTTTTAACACTTGATTTGTGAAAATGAACGGAGTATAATGAAACAAAGGAAACGAGGTGTGCCAAATGACTGTTCGAGATTTGTTGAAAAAAGATACCCCCACTCTCTCTTTCGAGGTGTTTCCGCCCAAGACGGAATCGGGGTTCGACAGCGTGAAGACCGCTACCGAGGAGATCGCGCGTCTGCGTCCGGCGTTTATGAGCGTAACCTACGGTGCGGGCGGCGGTACCAGCCGCTATACGTTGGATATTGCGAAAAACATCAAGGAACAATACGGCGTGCCGACGTTGGCGCACCTGACATGTGTGTCCTCCACCCGCAAAACGGTGAAGCAGAAGATCGAGGAGATCCGTGCGGCGGGCATTCAAAACGTGATGGCTCTGCGCGGTGATATCCCCGCCGAAATGGAAGGGGCCGATCGCAGCGGATGGGATTATCGCTATGCGGTGGATCTGGTGCGCGAATTGAAAGCGGCGTGTCCCGATTTTTGCATCGGCGGCGCGTGTTATCCCGAAGGGCACCCCGAAAGCCCCTCAAGCGCATCTGACATTGAAAGCCTTAAAATAAAAGTTGAATGCGGATGCGAGTTTCTCACTACTCAGATGTTTTTCGACAACAACATTCTGTATAATTTTATGTACAGGTTGCTTCGCGCAGGCGTAGACGTGCCGATA
>JAZSHJ010000087.1:0-21054 GCA_045533175.1 Acutalibacteraceae bacterium | reverse complement strand
GCCAAAAAGGATACGGGCACCCGCATTCGTTGGAAACCAGATCTGCAGGTGTTCACCGACATTGCGGTGCCTGCGGAATATTTCCGCGACATTCTGCGCCGTCAGGCAATTGTTAATCCCAATTTGCTGTTCACTCTGCGTCGCCAGAACGGTCGCAGTTTTGAAGAAGAAGAGTTTCGTTATGAAAACGGCATTGCGGATTACGTAAAAGAAGTGACGGCAGACGGCACGCTTACCGACGTGCAGGTGTGGAGTGGCGAACGCCGCGGCCGCGATCGCGAGGACAAACCCGAATACAAAGTGAAGTTCAACGTGGCGTTTTGCTGTTCCAACAAAACGGAACTGTTGGAATACTACCACAACTCCAGTTGGCTGGAACACGGCGGTTCGCCCGAAAAAGCGGTGCGTTCCGCATTTGTGGCACAAATCGATGCGTATCTGAAGCAGAACGGCAAGTATCTCAAGAACGAAAGCAAGATCACGTTCCAAGACGTGCAGGATTGCCTTGTGTTGGTATCTTCGTCTTTCTCCACCCAAACGTCCTATGAAAACCAGACCAAAAAGGCGATCACCAACAAGTTTATCCAGGAAGCTATGACCGAGTTCTTGCGGCATAACCTGGAGGTGTACTTCATTGAAAACAAGGCAGAAGCCGACCGCATGACCGAACAGGTGCTGATCAACAAGCGCAGTCGCGAAAAAGCGGAAAAAACACGTATCGACGTCAAAAAGGTGTTGCAATCAGGCAACGATCTGGCATCCCGTGTGCCGGGGTTTGTGGATTGCCGCACACGTGATGTGGCACAACGCGAGCTGTTCATCGTGGAGGGTAAATCCGCTATGGGCGCGTGTATTCAGGCGCGCGATTCGGAGTTTCAGGCGATCATTCCCGTGCGCGGCAAGATTTTGAACTGCTTGAAAGCGGAGTTTGACAAGATCTTTAAAAGCGAGATCATCGTGAACTTGTTAAAGGTCATGGGGTGCGGTGTAGAAGTCAAATCCAAAGCAAATAAGAATCTTTCCACTTTTGATCTGTCGTTGTTGCGGTTTGCAAAGATCATCATTTGTACCGATGCAGACGTGGACGGATTCCAGATTCGCACGCTGATCTTGACGATGCTGTATCGCTTGACACCCACGTTGATCGAAGAGGGATATGTGTATATCGCAGAAACTCCGCTGTACGAGATCAACACCAAAACCGACACCTATTTTGCCTATAACGAAGCGGAAAAGACGGCCATCCTCGATGAGATCGGGGACGTGAAATACACCATTCAGCGTTCTAAAGGACTTGGTGAAAACGAACCGGCAATGATGTCGCTCACCACCATGAATCCCGCCACCCGCCGCTTGGTGAAAGTCAATCCCGCAGACGTGGAAGAAACCGCGTATATGTTCGACGTGCTGTTGGGCGACGATTTGGATGGTCGTAAACGTATGATCTCGGAACACGGTGCGGATTATCTTGATATGTTGGATCTGGAATGAGAGGAGGGACGTAAATCATGGCTTCAAAGAAGAAATCGGCGGCTGCCCCGCAGGCAAATGAATTGCCGGCCAACGCACACATTGCGGGAGCCGGCGAGGTGGAACAGCAGGCGATCACCGATACCTTACGCGAAAACTATATGCCTTATGCGATGAGTGTGATTATGTCCCGCGCCATCCCTGAGATTGACGGGTTTAAACCCTCTCACCGCAAACTGTTGTACACGATGTACAAGATGGGACTGCTCACGGGCGGGCTTGAGCAATCTGCAAACATCGCGGGACAGACCATGCGCTTGAACCCGCACGGCGATGCTGCCATTTACGATACGATGGTACGTTTGTCTCGCGGCAACGAAGCGTTGCTTCACCCGTATGTGGAATCAAAGGGTAACTTCGGTAAGGCCTATTCGTCGGATATCGAATGTGCCGCCTCCCGTTACACCGAGGCGAAGTTGGCACCCATTGCGGCCGAACTGTTCCGTGATATTGATAAAGAAACGGTGGATTTTGTGGATAACTACGATGCCACCATGAAAGAACCGTCGTTATTGCCGGTTACCTTCCCATCCATTTTGGTGAACAACAATTTGGGTATTGCCGTCGGTATGGCCAGCAACATCTGCTCGTTCAATCTCACCGAAGTGTGTGAAACGGCGATCGCGTTGATGAAAGATCCTTCGCACGATCTGCTGTCCACTCTGCAAGCCCCCGATTTTCCCAGCGGTGGACAGCTCATCTACCGCCGCGAAGATTTGGAAAAGATCTATGAAAGCGGGCGCGGCAGCGTGCGTGTGCGCGCAGTATATTCCTATGACAAGGCGAACAACTGCATCGACGTGACCGAAATTCCGTATTCCACCACGGTGGAGGCCATTGTCAGCAAGGTCACCGAGTTGGTGAAAGCGGGCAAGTTGCGCGAGATCAACGATATCCGTAACGAAACCGACTTGAAAGGTTTGAAGATCACCATTGATCTCAAGCGCGGCACCGATCCCGATAAGGTGATGAACAAGCTGTATGCAGCCACCCCGTTGGAAGATTCCTTTGGGTGTAACTTCAACGTGCTGATCGCGGGCGTGCCGCAGGTGCTTGGTGTGCGTGCGTTGTTCGAGGAATGGACGGGCTATCGCATGGAATGCGTACGTCGCCGCGTGGTGTTCGATCTGAACCGTGCCAAAGACAAGTTGCATCTGCTCAAAGGGTTACAAAAGATTCTTTTGGATATCGATAAAGCCATCCGTATCGTGCGGGAAACCGAGGAAGAAACCGAAGTAGTTCCGAATTTGATGATCGGGTTCGGCATTGATGAGATTCAAGCAGAATACGTGGCGGAGATCAAATTGCGCCATTTGAACCGTGAATACATCCTCAAGCGCTTGGATGAGGTGGAACGCCTGGAATCCGAGATCGCTGAAATGGAGGAAACGCTCGGTAGCGCGCGCCGCATTAAGGCGATCATTGTGGAAGAATTGCGCGCCGTATCGAAAAAGTACGGCCAACCGCGCCGCACGCAGTTGATTTACGCTACCGATCTGGAAGAAGCCGAAGAAGCGGAAGAGGAAATTGTGCCGGAATATGCGTGCACCTTGTTCTTCACCGAAGGCGGTTACTTCAAGAAGATCACGCCGCAGTCGTTGCGTATGAGCAGCGAGCACAAGTTCAAAGAGGGCGACCGCATGGCGCAGACAGCAGAAAGCAACAATCGCCAGGAATTGCTCTTCTTCGGTGATAAGGCGTCGGTGTATAAGAGCCGCGCTTCGGAGTTCGGCGACACCAAAGCCAGCGTGCTGGGTGATTACGTGCCCTCTAAACTGGGGTTTGAAGAAGGGGAGAACGCCCGCTATATGGCGGTGACCGACGATTATGCGGGATATATGCTGTTCTTCTTTGAAAACGGAAAAATGGCCAAGGTGGAAATGAGTGCCTATGCCACCAAGACCAACCGCCGTCGGTTGGTGGGTGCATATTCCGATAAAGTGCCGCTGGTGGCGATGATGTACGTGCGTGAAGATACGGAGTTCTTGTTGGAATCCACTTCGGGACGCCGCTTGGTGGTGAACACGGCGGCGGTTGCGCCGAAGAGTTCCCGCACCACCATCGGTGTGCAGGTGATGACTTTGAAGGGTACGCACCGTGTGAAGAGTGTGCAGTTGTTCGATGAGTCAGCGGTGGCAAAAGCCAACCGTTACCGCACCAAATCTCTGCCTGCGGCAGGTGCATTGCCCGCGGCGGAAGATTTCGGTGAACAGTTGACATTGGAATAATGAGTAAAAAAGTAAGAGTACGGCGGTGCTCTTACTTTTTTTGCGCTTTACTTTTCACTTTTTGCGGTTCTTTATTTAGCGGTTGACTTTTGTTACGAGGTATGGTTTACTGATTTTAGATCATAAAAGGAGTGTTACATTATGTTGAATCGTGTGTCGCCCGAATCGGTCGGTATTTCGTCCAATGCGGTGTTGAAGTTTTTGAAAACATTGGAGAAACGCAACCTGTGTACCCACAGCATTCTGTTGGCGCGCGGGAACGACGTGTTCTGCGAAAAGTATTACGCGCCGTTCAATGCAAATTTCAAACACCGCATGTATTCGGTGTCCAAAAGTTTTGTGTCGGTGGCGATCGGTCTGTTGATCGAAGACGGCAAACTTTCGCTTGACGACAAATTTGTTTCGTTCTTTCCCGAATACACCAAAGGAATGGATGATCCGCGGTTTGAGGAAATGACCATTCGTGACGCGCTTACGATGTGCACCTGCACGCCTGCGATGCCCGATTGGTTTACAAGCGGCACAAAAGACCGCACCGAAGTGTATTTCCGCGGCGGAAGCACCATGATTCCCGGCACGCGGTTTCAGTATGACAGTTCCGGCTCGTATATGTTGGGTGTGATTGTGGAAAACATCACGGGTAAGCCATTTTTGCAGTTCATGCAAGAGCGATTTCTCAACGCAATCGGTTTTTCTGCCGACGCGTACTGTGTGCAATGTCCCGGCGGTCACTCCTTTTCCGATTCGGGTGTGATGTGCACCACCCGTGACTTGTGGCGGTTTGCCCGCTTTGTGATGAACGGCGGCACGTGGGACGGCGTGCGCTATATGAACGAAGAGTATTTGCGCGAAGCAACGTCCTATCAAGTTGCTAACAACTACTTTGATTTGGATCATTACGGCGGATACGGTTACGGTTATCAGATCTGGAAAGCGCCGCGCGACGGTTTTGCGTTTATCGGTATGGGCGACCAGTTTGCTATTTGCGATCCCAAAACCGATACCATTCTTGTTATCAACTCGGATAACCAGGGCAATTCCTATTCCCGCACCGTGCTGTACCAGGCGCTGTATGATCTTGTTATTGAGGAGATGGGGGAGGCGCTTCCTGAAGATGCGGCGGCCTACGAAGCGCTGTGTGCGCATGAGATCGGCGACAAACTGCATTCGCTGAATTTCTGTTTGGAAAGCCCGTATGCATCCACACTCTCGGGGCGCACCTATCGGCTGGATCCCAACCCCATGAGCATCAATTGGTTCCGCTTTGAATTGAACGGGAACGAAGGGGTATTGCATTACGAAAACGCCCGCGGCGAAAAAGTGATCGCTTTCGGGTTCGGTCATAATGTGTTCCAAAAATTCCCCGAGGAAGGTTATGCGGATCTGGTAGCCACGGTGGGTGAGCCGGGACATTGTTATGTTTGTGCCAACTCTGCGGAATGGCAGGAGGAACGCAAATTGCACATTGAGGTGCAGATCATTGACAAATACTTCGGGAAATGCCACATGATCTTCTCCTTCAAAGACGATCGCGTAACGGTGATCATGCAAAAAGCGGCGGAAGCCTTCTTGGACGGATATCAAGGCACGGCGTTCGGCGTGCTGGAAAAATAAAGTAAGAACGGGCAGATGAAACTCATCTGCCCGTTCTTACTTTATCATTTTACTAACGCCGTTTTGATGTTCTTGCCCGCATCGGCATCGCTGCGGCAAAGTTCACATTCTCTACAGTTCGTCTGTCTTATACCTCAGTTTGGACCACAACAACACGATAATCTGTCCCGGAACACCCAAAGCAAAGATCGTCCATACGGTGAATCCGGCGAACCACAAGGTGATGTACACAGAAGCCAGCACAGCCCACATCAACAAGGAAATGATAAGGAAGTTGCGGCGCGGATTGAACCACATAGCGTTGAAGATGAGCCACACCACCAATGTGGAGGGGATTGCATACAAAAAGGGGAGAAGAGGGCTCCACGGACGAATCGCGACGTTATCGAGCACGATAAAGACCAACACGGCCAACAGCCACACAAGCACAATGCACATGCCTGTGATAAACCCGCGGTTTTTCTTGCGTCGGCGGCTTGCTCGCTTGGCGCGAATGTGTTGGCTGTCGTGATCGGGACGCACTAAATAATCAAGCGATACACCGAACAGATCTGCCACCGTGATCAGCACCGCAATATCAGGCAACGATTCGCCGCGTTCCCACTTGGAGATTGCTTTGTCGGAATAATTGAGTTTATCCGCCAATTCCAGTTGTGTCATTTCACGGGATTGCCGCAAAGACGCAATATTTTTGGCGACAATTGTTTTAATGTCCTGCACAGAGATACCACCTTTTTTGATCGAATGATATAAAGTTTTGAGAAAGCACACACTTTGGACACGATGTGTTGCGTAATGAAGGGTATGCAATGGGTGTTCACCCAAAATGCGGATTGTTGGGGGTGTGTCAATCAATTAGGATTGCGATTTCCATAATGTACACCCATAATATCATATTCTCCCGCACAAATCAATAGAAAACCTTAAATTAGGCTGTAAAAATGTGAGTTTCTACAGAGAGTTCTACTGTTGGTAGAGTGCGAAAAATCTGTTCTACCACGTGAGAAGAGAGTGTGTAGCCGAGAGGGAAGGGAGTAGGTTGCGTGTCAAGAGCGTTGTTGTGTATAATTTTCAATGTGGTCGGCCATATTTCAAGTGGCCGCAAATAACGATTTACAGGAGCGATTACATCATGCAGTCTTACGTGATCTACACCGATTCCGCTTGCGACATGTTGCCCGAAACGCTGAAGACGTGGGGGGTTAAACGGTGCGATTTGTCCTTTCAGTTTAACGGTGAGGAAAAGGTGTATACCAATTTTGAACTGACCGCAGCAGATTTTTATCAGCGCATGCGTGACGGCGGTGTGGCCAAAACGTCGGCGGTGAACAGCGAAACGTTTCGCGCTTTTTTTGAGGAAGATGTGAAGAACGGCCGCGATATTTTGTATCTTGGATTTTCTTCGGGACTCAGCACCACCTACAACTGTGCGCGTATGGCGGCGGCAGAGTTGGAGGAGGAGTACCCCGATCGTCGTGTGGTGGCGGTGGATACGCTTTCTGCTTCGGCAGGATTCGGCTTACTTTTGTATCTGACGGTGCAAAAGCAAAAAGAGGGGGCTACGTTGGAGGAAGCGGCTGCATTCGCAGAAGAGATGCGGTTGCATCTTTGCCATTGGTTCACGGTAGATGATCTTGTGTATCTTAAACGCGGTGGACGCATCAGTCCCGCGGTGGCGTTGCTCGGCGGTGTGTTGGGCATCAAGCCGGTACTGCACATGGATAATGAAGGTCATTTGATCAGTCGCTTTAAAGTGCGCGGCCGTAAAGCGGCATTGAAATCGTTGTGCGATCAGTACGGTTCGCTCGCGCGTACGGCGGGGGAAGGTGTTGTATACATCTCTCACGGGGACTGTGAAGACGATGCGGCGTTGCTGGCATCCATGTTGAAGGAGGAGTACGGTGTCGTGGTGGACATCACGGTCAACGTGGGGCCGGTCATTGGGGCGCATTCGGGCCCGGGTACGTTGGCGCTGTTCTTTGTGGGGAAAGAGAGGTAATCCGTGACACGAACCAAATTGATCGATCGTCTGTTGCCCGATTACACACGCGGCGAAGAATTGTTCAATATGATCTCCCACATCGTGGGCGGCGGTATCGGCGTGATCGCGTTGGTGCTGTGTGTGTTGAAAGCCGCTTTGTTCGGCGATGCGTGGGCGGTGGTCGGCGGGGCGGTGTACGGTGCGTCGTTGATCGTGCTGTACACCATGTCGGGTGTATATCACGGATTGCGTCCTGTGATGGCGAAAAAAGTGTTTCAGGTGTTGGATCATTGTGCCATCTACTTTTTGATTGCCGGTACGTACACTCCTATTTTACTTTCCGCCATTCGTCCCGTTTCTCCCGCATGGGCGTGGACAGTTTTTGGCTTAGTATGGGGATTGGCGGCGTTGGCCACGGTGTTTACCGCCATTGACTTGAGAAAGTACGCCGTATTTTCCATGGTGTGTTACATTGGTATGGGCTGGTGCATCGTGCTTGCCGCTAAGGTAACCGTCAGAGCAATGTCCGCGCCTGCGCTGTGGTTGCTTTTACTGGGCGGTGTTGCCTACACGGTGGGAGCTGTGGTGTACGGCTTGGGCAAAAAGCATCGATATGCCCATTCCGTTTTTCATCTGTTCGTTCTTTTCGGAAGCATATTGCACGTGTTGTGCATTCTTATGTATGTGATATAAAGGCAAACAGCCGCCGTTTTGCACGGCGCCTGTTTTTTTACCCTCTCTCGCCGTATGGCAGAAAAGGCAGACAGCGACGGCGGACAAACACGGTTGCGTGTAAGCAAAACGTAAACGTCGCCGTTTCACATCATAATGCGGCTGTATCCCGCAAAGGACACCGCAACGGATGCAAAAAGCGGTGTCTTACGTTACGGGACCGCCGCTGACAACCGTAGTATGCACCGCATCCAAAAGGATATACGGAATATGGACAGTTTTTTGCAAGTAATTTTTTGTCAGAAATTGTAACATTTGCACAACAAAACATCCACTTGTTAGGCGTTTTGTTAACAATTTTAGAATTTGCAAAAATTTTTGTTGACAAAAGTAGTACCGATAGGGTAAACTAATAATAATCGTATGTGACGGGAAGGATTCGTTGCGCGCAAAAGGAAGGTTTCTATGGTGGTTTCCAATCCGGATGTTGTGCCGTTTTCCGACGAAGCGGAGTTGCTTTCGTTGGCGCAGGCTGGAAGTGAAGAGGCCTTCACGATGTTGGTTGCGTTATGTGAACCGATGCTTCGTGCGCAGGTTGCCCATTTCCGTTTTCCGCAAGCGGATGCCGAGGATGCGGCACAAGAAGGCCTGCTTGGTCTTTTGTCTGCCGTTCGTTCGTTCGATCCGTCGCGGGATGTGTCCTTTCGCACGTATGCTTCTGCATGCGTGCGTAACCGTTTGCTTTCATTTTGGCGTCGCCGCGCGGCACGCGCATCGGAAGTATTGCTTGAGGATGTATCTGTTGTGACGGATGTGGCTGTCACGACAGAGGATCCCGCCGCACAAATGATGGAACGGGAAACTGCCGCACAGATGCTCGAACGCATTAAGGCGGTTCTGTCACGGCGGGAATACACCGTGCTTTTGCGGTATCTGGACGGGTTGCCGTATACAACGATTGCCGCACAGTTGCAAATGACGGTGAAAGCGGTGGATAACGCGTTGCAACGCGCCCGCGCCAAATTGCGAACACTTTTTTGAGGATGTAACAGTTTCGACTGTTCGTCATATATCAAAATGCCGTGTACCTCAATCGACACATTGGTTTACCAAGTATCTCTTGAACTTACAGGGCAAATAATTTAAAGCGAGGTAGAAACCCCATGTACGAAGACAAGACACTGGTGTGCAAAGACTGCGGTGCAGAATTTGTTTTCACCGCCGGCGAGCAGGAATTTTATGCTGAAAAAGGTTTCGTGAACGAGCCCCAGCGCTGCAAGGCTTGCCGCGACGCACGCAAGAACGCTTCCAAGCCGGAACGCGAGATGTTCACGGCGATCTGTGCCAACTGCGGCAAGGAAGCCCGTGTCCCCTTTAAGCCCCGCGAGGATCGCCCTGTGTACTGCAGCGAGTGCTTCGCCAACATGAAGGCTGAAGGCTGATTGCCCAACTTTGTGAGAAAAAGCCGTCCGTTTAACGGGCGGCTTTTTTGCATAACAAAAAATATTAACAAATTTCCGCTTTTGTCCTTCAAAACACTTGCGCGGCACGGGAAGGTGTGCTAAAATAAGACAAACTTGTTTTTTCGGAAAGAAGGAAAACGTAATGGAAAAGAAGAATATTGATTGGGGTAATCTCGGTTTTGGCTATATGCCTACCGATTACCGCTATGTGGCGCATTTCAAGAATGGTGCGTGGGATGCAGGTGAACTCACCACCGATTCCAACGTGGTGATCAACGAATGTGCGGGTGTGTTGCAGTATGCACAGACTTGTTTTGAAGGTCTCAAGGCCTATACCACCGAGGACGGTCGCATTGTGACCTTCCGTCCCGACCTGAATGCCGAGCGTTTGGAGCAGTCGGCTATTCGTCTGCGCATGCCCGTGTTCCCGAAAGAGCGTTTCCTCGAAGCGGTGGATCAGGTGGTTCGTGCCAACGCGGCGTTTGTGCCGCCTTACGGTTCGGGTGCCACGCTGTATCTGCGTCCGTATATGTTCGGTTCGGATCCCGTTATCGGTGTGAAACCCGCGAGCGAATATCAGTTCCGCATTTTGGTGACTCCCGTCGGCCCCTACTTCAAGGGCGGCGTGAAACCGCTGACGGTGCGTATCAGCGACTTGGACCGCGCGGCACCGCACGGTACCGGTCATATCAAGGCGGGCCTCAACTACGCCATGAGTCTTTACAACATTGTGGACGCGCATGAGCAGGGGTATGACGAGAACATCTATCTCGATCCCGGCACCCGCACCTATATCGAAGAAACGGGCGGCGCGAACATCATTTTCGTGACCAAAGACAATAAGGTCATCACCCCCAAATCCGACAGTATTCTGCCCTCCATCACCCGTCGTTCGCTTATGACGGTGGCGAAGGATTACCTCGGCCTCGAGGTAGAAGAGCGTCCCGTGGCGCTGTCCGAAGTGGCGGATTTTGCCGAGTGCGGCTTGTGCGGCACGGCGGCGGTTATTTCGCCCGTGGGCAAAATTGTGGATCACGGTCGCGAGATCGCGTTCCCTGCAGGCATGGAAAAGATGGGGCCGATCACCCAGAAACTCTACGATACCCTCACCGGTATTCAGATGGGCCGTTTGGAAGCACCGGAAGGCTGGATTCGCGAGATCAAATAAGAAAGAACCGAGAATCCCGTGTGTTCAAAGTGAACACACGGGATTCTTTGTTTAGAAGTGGTTGCATTTGTTTTCTCTTACAATGTAATAATGTTCGCATTCAGCAACGCGATCTCTTCGGGGTGGTGGGTGACCAACACCACGGGACGGGTGACGGCGTACTCACGGATAAGAGTGGCGATCTGCTCACGGTTTTCGGCGTCGATGCCGTTGAACGGTTCGTCCAAAGCCAACCAGCGACTGTTGGTTGCCAACGCACGGGCGATCGCCACACGGCGGCGCATACCGCCGCTGAGTTCCCGTGGGGATTTTTGAAACACGGTATCATCGAGGCCCACCGCCCGCAACATTTCCGCGGCGCGGGCAGGTGTTTCAGCGGTCAAGGCCACGTTTTCCAGCACCGTTTTCCACGGTAACAGGCGATTTTCCTGAAATACCACCGCCGGGGTTTGAAGATTCCCTTGAATGCGGCCGCTTTGGGGTGTTTCCAACCCCAACAGCAGACGCAATACGGTGGTCTTTCCACATCCTGAAGGGCCGAACAGACAAGTCACACCGCAATCCGCTATTGAGAGAGAGAGGTCACGCAACACGGGCTTATCGGGATAGGAAAAGCGAACGTTATCCAATACGAATGCCATGCGTTTATCCCTCCTCTGTTGCGTTGAATCGTTGCCCGAACCGTTTTGCCAAAGTCAGCAGCAACCGTTCCAACAGGATGCTCAGCACGACCACAGCGATGGTATAGGCGAACACTTCGGCGGTTTCCAGATGTAACTTTGCGGTTTGCAAAAGGCGGCCGATGGAATCGTCGGGGCGGCAGATGACCTCGGCCGCGATTCCCGATTTCCACGCAAGCCCTAACGCGGTGGTGCAGGCGGTGAGAAAATACGGCATTACGGACGGAATCCATACGTGCACAAACGTGCGTCGTTTTCCCATGCGAAACAGGTGTGCCATCTCCAGCAAACGGCGATCGGTCTGTCGTAAGCCTTTGTCCACATTGCCCCATACGATGGGCACTACCATCAAAAAGGCGATGAACGCAGGCAACGTATCGGTGGCAAGCCACACAAGTGCCAGAATGATGAAGGATGCCACGGGGGTGGCACGCACGGTTCTGAGCAAAGGGGAAAGCAGGCGTTCGGCCGTCGTGAAACGGGCGGTGAGCAACGCGAGCAACGCACCTGCTGCCACGCCACCCGCAAAACCTGCGGCAATACGAAGAAGTGATGCGGCACACGCCTTCCAAAAGGCAGACGTACCGCCGAGTTGCCACAGCGTTTTGGCGACCAACGCGGGGGAGGGAACAAGCAGTTCTTGGTTTACCCGCCACGCGATGAACCACCATACGGCCACCCAAAAGACCAAGGCCGCAACACTCCACAACAGACGTTTGATAAAGGTTTCTTTATTTTGCGACGTAGTAGAACGCATCATCCGGTACTGCTCCTCCGATCGAAGTGGGGTCAGCCGCGAAGAGAATCTCATAATAACCGTGGATAGTCGTCTTCATATTCGCACCGTCCACATACACCACGTTGCAACGCGGAATCGCCTTTTTGGCAATCGGTTCTGCGGCGATGATACCATGTTTGGCGCACAGCGCAGCGGTGGCATCCACATTGGAGGTGGCTTCAATGGACGCTTTGTATTCCAGGAGGAACGCATTGATCGCATCGGGGTTCTTTTCCGCAAAACTCTTCTTCGCGATGACACAACCCATCATCATTTTGTTGTTCGGTTCCACTTTGTTCCATTCCGCATCCATGCTGAGCGCCACACGCAGGTTGGCGTTTTTGGTCATCACGGTGGTAGCGGCCGGTTCGGGAACCATGGCCACCGCCGCTTCGCCCGTGGCGAGTTTGGTGATGAGTTCGGTGTTTTCGGTCAGGAACACGATGGTCACATCTTTGTCGGGATCAAGTCCGTTTTTGGAAAGGATGTGACGCAACACGTATTCGGGGTTGGCACCTTCACCGGTGGAATAGATGGTTTTACCGCGCAGATCAGCTATCGACTGAATGGTGTTGCCGTTTTCCAGCATATACAACACACCCGCGGTGTTGATGGCCAGCATCTGCACATCCCCGTTCAACTTCTTATACAGCTTTGCCGCAAGGTTGGTAGGGACAGAGGCGATCTGCACTTCACCGTTCGAGAATTTGCCCACCACTTCGTCGGGCGAGGAGGCAATGGTGAAGGTGTAATCGATGGCGGCGGATGAATCCGCGTTTTCCATCAAGTTGGCCAAGCCCACGCCGGTGGGACCTTGAATGCCCGCAACGGTCAGAGCCGTTTTATCGGCAGCAGGGGTATCTTCCTTTGGGTTGCACCCAACAGCGGTCAGCGCAACAGCCAGAACCAGAGTGAGGACCAACAATGCTTTTACGGTACGTTTCATAATACATATCTCCTTTTGCTTAGGAATGTGAAATATAGATCAACTTGTCCTCCCAACGGACGCGTCCTTCGGTGACAAGGGTATCTAATGCGCGATACAGACTGGTGCGTCCCATGTCCAACATCTTGGACAGTTCACTCATGCTGTGGGGGAGAGTAACCAGCCCGTTTTGATCTGCATGCTGTTGCAGATAGGTAAGCACGCGGTGTTCCGCGTCGCCCGCCGTGAAGGAGGCGATGCGCCGATTTAAAAAGCGGATGCGATCGGACAAAAAGCCGATGTAGTTTTCCGCAATGCGGAAATCCTGTTCCATCCACCTGCGCAACAGCGCTTCGTCGAAAAAACGGATCTTGCAGGCGCAGGCGGCGCGGATTTCGGTGACGTATTGTGTTTCTTCGCCGTACAGGGCGGCTGCACCGAACACGGCACCGATTCCCAGACGATTGAGCACCGCGGCGTCGCGCAGAATAAGGACTTCGCCGCATTCCACCACGCCGACTGCCCGCCGAAACTGTGAGGCGGAATAAATAACAGCCCCTTTTTCAAACCGTTCGGGCGGCGGCGCTTCGGCCAGCAACGCCGTTTGCCGTGCTTCGCTTAGCCCGCGAAACAGAAATATATTCGATGAACTCATACACCTACCTCCAAAACTGTTCCGTTTGGAACAGTTTTTCTGAGATTATAATAACATAACGCGCATATAAATGCAATATGAAAATGATTTATTGGGAAAAGTCTTTCTGTTTGTTCAAAAATGCACGAAAAGGCAAGGGGGATTTAGGTGGTTTTGACGATTGTAATTATGAGGGAATTTTTTTATAATTTAACTGGTGATTTTTGCAATCCAAAGAGCAGTCTTTATGTAGTGTGTTTTGGAGGAATGTATGGAACAACGTAAGTTGCGTATTGCGTGTTACGACCGTATGCGTGTGTTGGCAATCATCGGTATTGTGATTGCAAGTGTTTCGGATATATTGGTATACAACGGTGCTTCGACAGGGCAGGCGCTGACGTTTACGTGGCATCTGTCCAACTTCCTGTCGTCGTTGATGAAACCGGCGGTGCCGCTTTTGTTGATGGCAGAAGGCGCGTTGCTGTTGGAAAAGCCAGAATCCGTGTCGCTGAAAGACGTGTGCCGCCGTCGCGTGTTGCCGATGCTTGCGATTCTCGCGGTATGGTCGGTTATCTTTTTGGTGATTCGGTTCTTGTGGCAAGGGCTGGTGGACGATAACGTTGTGCCGGCCGAATCCCTTTTGTCGATTGTCAGCACACCTGTGTCGTCCCATTTTTGGGTGTTGTATCTGCTGATCGCAATCTATCTGCTGTTGCCGTTTTTGCGCATTTTGGTGGAACGTGCCTCGCGTGCATTGCTCCGATTTGCGGTGATTTTATGGCTGTTTTACGGATCGTTTATTCCTGCGTTTTCTGCTCCCGGTGTGTTTCCCGGGTTGGCACTTGCGTCCTATTCGTCCGCCAATGTGTTGGGCGGTTATCTCGGGTATTTTTTGCTCGGATGGATGCTGTCCACCACCGAGCGCCGCGCACAGCCGCTTTACTTGGTGATCGCTTATGGTGTGATGGGGCTCTTGACCACTGTGGGTACGGCGGTGTTCACCAAAGGGGCAGGAGCAGCCAACTTGGTGTTGTATCAAGGGTTTATGCCGAATATTGTGCTGATGGCCGGTCTTGCGTTCATGGCATGTCGCGAGTTTAATCAAGAAACGGTGTTTACCCCGTGGATCGGGCCGATGGCACAATTTTCGCTTGGAATGTATGTGGTGTACGCGCTGTTCACCTTGCTGTTGGAGCCGCTGATCAACATCATTCCGGGTATCATTTCGTTGATCTTTGCTCCCGCCATTGTGTGGCTGTTGTCGTTGATTACGGTGGCTTTTATGCGCCGTTCCCGCGTTGTGCGCGGCGTGTTTTTGGGCGATTTTTAAGGATGTAAGGAGGACAATCGAATGAAACAATGTATTGCATGGTTGCTTTGCATCCTGCTTGTTACGGCCGGTGCGCTTTCGGTGTCGGCGGAAACCACCACGGCGGCACCCACTACGCAAGAAGTCGTGGAAACCGAAATCGTGACCTATTACGAGATCGTGCAGAAAGATCCCACCCCGTATCCGCAGGGAGCTGCGTTGGGAATGCTTATTCTCGGTGGTTCGTTGGTTTTGGTGGCGGTTGCACTCTTGTGCATCTTCCTGTTTGCGTTTCCGCGCTGGGGCTTGGTGAAGAACAAGCCTGTCAAGAACGGGAAGGCGGAAAGCGATGAACTCTGTGCACCGGAAGAGCCGCTTGTTGCCGAAACAGAGGAAGTTACACCTTCTGATGAGGATAAAGAGCCGGCGGATGCGGAATCGGCGGACGATGCCGAACCTGCAAAGGCGGAGGAAGAAACCGCCGTGAAACTGGAAGAGTTGTTTTAAACGTATAACGGGGACTGCCCGACGGCAGTTCCCGTTTTTTGAAAGGAACGGACATCATGACCTTTAATGAAGCCGTACAATATTGTGAATCTCTGCGTGAAAGCGGGATTCGTCTTGGCCTTGACCGTTTGCGTCATGCGTTGGCAACGGCGGGTGATCCGCAACGCCGCCTGAAGGTGATTCACGTGGCAGGCACGAACGGAAAAGGGTCCACCGCCCGTATGATCCAATGTATTCTTACCGCGGCGGGATGGCGTGTTGGGATGTATTCTTCGCCCGCCGTGACGGGCGTGTGTGATACCGTAACGCTGGACGGTGTGGGACTCACGGAAGAACGATTTGCCGCTTTGATCGGACAATGGAAGGATATCCAAGACTCTTTGGATGCGCCTGCACGGTTGACCGAGTTTGAACTGCTGACCGCCGCCGCCTTTACCTATTTTAATGAAGAGCGTGTGGATGTGTGCGTGTTGGAGTGCGGGATGGGCGGCCGTGAGGATGCCACGAATGTGTGTCCGCCGCCGCTTGCCGCAGTATTTACCCCCATTGATCGGGATCACACCGCGTTTTTGGGCGAAACGGTGGAAGACATCGCGCGGGAAAAATGCGGCATTATCAAACCGCCGTGCACCGTTGTCACGGCCCCGTCCCAGTCGTCCGAGGCGTTGGCGGTGCTGTTCGAGCAAGCCGCCGCCTACGGCCTTACGGTGCGGCAACCCAACCGCCGTGCCGCCAGGTTACTTTGCAGTCGGCCGGGCGAGGTTCGCTTTGCCTTTGACGGAGAAGAATACACCCTTCCGTTGGGTGGTGAATTTCAGGTGGATAACGCACTCACCGCATTGGAAACGGTGCGTGCGCTTTCGGCGTGCGGTTTTGGGGCAGATGCCGAGGCGTGTTGTCGCGGACTTTCTGCGGCTACGTTGCCTTGTCGTGAGGAAGTGGTTTGCCGCAACCCGTTAATTGTGTTGGACGGTGCGCACAACCCCCACGGAATCAAGGAGGTGGCTGCACAACTGCAAGTGATAGGGAAGGAAGCCCCCGTTACTCTGTTATTCGGTATGTTGCGGGATAAGGATACCGCCGCTTGTACGGCGTTGTTGGCACCTTATGCGGCACGGGTGGTGTGTTGCACACCGCCGAATCCGCGCGCTCTGCCCGCGGCACAATTGGCCGCGAAGTTTACGGCGGCCGGTGTGCGCGAGGTGTATGTTGCGGATGCGCCGCAAGAAGCTTGGAATACGGCACGCCACCTCGCAGGGGATGCACCGTTGTTTGTCGGCGGTTCGTTTTACACGGCGTCCGCTGTTCGTCCGTTTGCGTGCGAATTCGCCGCCGAACGGCAAAAGATTGAATAATACGTCGGCGCATTTCGCGCAGATTCACACAGACAAGCCTTTATCATTAGATAAAGGCTTGTTTCATTTTGGAAAGGACGGGACACAATGGCAGTACAACTGGAACGTCACGAACGGGAATTGGTTGCGCGACTGTCGGGAGAGATCGATCACCATACGGCGGCTCCGTTGCGGGAAGAGATCGATGCCGCGGTCGAACGCCAAAATCCCAGGCGGTTATACATGGATTTTTCAGGTGTGAGTTTCATGGACAGTTCGGGTGTCGGTTTGGTTATGGGGCGATATCGCCAAATGCGGATCATCGGCGGGGAACTGCGGGTGTGCGGTGCGGGTGAACGTGTGCGGCAGATGATGCGTATGGCAGGACTGGATAATTTGGACATTTGGGAACAGGAGGGACAACAACATGCGTGTAAAAGCGGAAAATGAGATCAAATTGATTTTGCCCGGTTTATCGGCAAACGAAAGTTTGGCACGATCGGTCATTGCGGCGTTTGTATCGCAACTGGATCCGCGTGTGGATGAACTCGTGGATATTCGCACGGCGGTTTCCGAAGCGGTGACCAACTGCATTGTACATGCCTACAAAGGCGAAGCGGGTGAGATCGTTCTGACGGCGCGTTTGTATCGCAACGGGCGTGTGGTAATTCGTGTGCAGGATCGCGGGTGCGGCATTGCCGACGTGGAAAAAGCGCGCGAACCTCTCTTCACAACCGGCGGTGAAGAACGGTCGGGTTTGGGTTTTTCGGTGATGGAGAGTTTGTGCGACAAGGTGAAGGTGCGTTCGGAGCGCGGACGCGGCACGGTAGTGACTCTTGAAAAGTACATACATCGGGAGGAAGAGGCGGCTTCGTCGTGACAAAACGCAATACGATCGTTTGTGAAAACATGGGTTTGGTGCACGCATGCGCTCGCCGCTTTATGGGGCGCGGCGTGGAATACGACGATCTTGTGCAAGCGGGTTGTGTGGGATTGGTGAAAGCGGTGGATGGATTTGATGCCACGCGCGGGTTGCGGCTTTCCACCTATGCCGTGCCGGTGATTATGGGGGAAATACGCCGCTTATTCCGCGACGGCGGTGCCGTTAAGGTGGGGCGCACGCTAAAAGAGTTGTCGTTGCGTGCCGCCCGCGAACGCGAACGGTTTGCGGGGGAAGCGGGGCGCGAACCTTCCGTCGGCGAATTGGCTGTGCGCCTCGGTGTGGACACAGCGACCGCTGCGGAAGCGCTCGGAGCATCTTTGCCGCCGCTGTCGCTGACGCGTTGGGACGATAGTGACGACAGCGATCAGATCGATCTGCCCGTCGCTCCGCCCGAAGAAAGCATTACTGACCGTTTGGCGTTGCGACAGGTGATTTCGGAATTGGATGAGCGCGATCGTCGCTTGATCGAATGGCGGTATATACACCGTCGGACACAGCAAGTAACTGCCGAGGCGTTGGGGATGACACAGGTGCAGGTGTCCCGTCGTGAACGGGTGATTCTGCAAGAGCTGAGGCGCAAATTAACGGGATAAAACTTTTTTAAAAATCACGAAAAATTTTTAAAAATCCCTTGACATTTGAAATACCATTCGCTATAATATCACTTGTCGCCGCAACAGCGGTGGAAATATGCGGATATGGCGGAATTGGCAGACGCGTTAGATTCAGGTACTAACGCGCGAGAGGTTCTTTTAGACCTCTGCTGTTTCTTTAGAAGAACCGCATAAAATCAAGGGGTTTCACGATTTTTGACCTTGATTCCTGTTTGTTCAAAAATCTCAAAAAAACACTTATTTCTAACGGATTTCTAATAAACCGTTTCGGTTCTAAGATTTTCGAAAGGATTTAAGTCATATATGCGGGTATGGCGGAATTGGCAGACGCGTTAGATTCAGGTTCTAATGGTCGCAAGGCTGTGCAGGTTCAAGTCCTGTTACCCGCACCATCATCTCTCAAACCCAGTGTTTATGCGGGTTTGAGAGATTTTCTTTGTCTGAAAACACCTTGAGATTCAAGTGTTTTTAATGTCAAAATTAAGGTAATTTTACCCCAAAATTCGTTAGAAATCTGTTAGAAAATATTTGGGCTTTTATATATTATCGTCGAACCGTGTATAATCTAATAACACAATAATGATGGTTCTTGTCAAACCATTGTTTATATGATATAATATTCAAGAGGAGTGTGTAAAAAATGAGTGAAACAGCCAATAATAACGATAATACTAAATCAATATCATTATTTTTAGAAACCGCTAAAAGTGAATATGAAATTGAACATAATAGAACTTCAATTATCGACAGTAAAACAAGCATTGCTTTGCCGATAATATCTGCTTATTTTTTGGCTCTAGCCGAAATGAACGACTTTAGAAACATATTTAAAATTGAAATTGCTAATTTTTCTGATTTAATTTTACCTTCTTGTCTGTTCATTACATATTCAGCAGCTTTGATTTTAACATTGATTGCAGTTATTATGTTGGCAAAAGTTATAATGACACGTGATTATAATGTTATCAAACCACAAGATATTTATGGAACAGATTATATTACAAATGATGTTAGAGTTTTATCTTTAAAATTGATAGATTTGTATATAACGGCAACTCTACACAATAAAGAAAAAAACGATTCAAGAATACCGCTTTATCGAAGAAGCTGGCTATTCACAGCAATTTCGATAATTCTATTTACCATATACATTATAATTCATAATACAATGTTTGGAGGAAAATAAAAATGTGTGATAAATCTAATAACGCAAAGGATATAGCCAATGCTTTGGCAAAAGGTGAACTTCCGCCCTTGTCAGCACAACCTGTTAACAATTCAACAGCAGAAGGCATAGGAATAGAAATTTCACAAAGAGGTCTAGGCAAAACGACTTTTGGTTTGCAAAGAATTAATGAAGGCGTAGAACCTAAAAAGAAAGATTAATAACGTAGTCATTATATATGTATAAGGACGGGATTTACCCGTCCTTTGTCTTTTCTTCAAGGCTCAAGTTCTCTGCAATTTTGTTAGCAGACTTGACCTTGGCTCCATACTCTAAATGGCTATAAATATTTGCCGTCGTGCTGAAATCTGAGTGGCCTAACCAGTCTTGGATTTCTTTTAAAGATACACCGTTGGCAAGTAATAGCGAAGCGCAAGAGTGTCGCAAATCGTGATACCGAATATGCTTCAAGTTATTTCGTTTAAGCACAGTCTGTAAATGCTGCGACAAATAATCCGGTCTTAAAAGATTCCCCATATCATCCACACATACATAATCAAGGAATTCCTTGTTGTATGCATTGCGACATTTCCTTCTGTTGCTCTCTTGTTGCTTTTTGGTTTTAAGCAACAATTTTTCAACGTCAGGTATTAAAGGCAATGTTCTAAGGCTTGTCTTGTTTTTCGTTGTATCTTTGCGAACAATTACATCCTTGCCATCAACAGATATTCGGCACACAGTATGCTTAATACACAAGGTTTTCTGCTCAAAATCAATCGCACTCCACTTTAGTCCTAAAGCCTCACTTCTTCGAAGCCCATAGAACGCTGAGAGTATAACGGGAACTTCAAGCAAATCACCCTTTACCGCTTCAAAGAGTTGTTGAAGCTCATCACGGTTATAATGCTCGGCAATGAACTTTTGTCGCTTAGGTGTTTCGATTTTTACTGCGGGGTTTACCAATATGTAATCCATCTTAACCGCATAATCGAGAGCCTTGCGAATGACCGCGTGATGTTTTGCAACCGAGTTCCATTTTGTACCCTTCGACAGCATTGTGTTGTAATACTCTTGAATATCTACTGTCCTTATCTTTTGCAGTGTAATATTCTTTTCATCAAAATGGGGGTTAATTCTCTTTTCAATGAAATACTGATAGCTGCCGTAGGTGGTAATCAAAACGGTGGGTTTAATCATCGCAAGCCAGTTTGACATAAACTGCGAGAACGGCATATCGGGTATTTGAGTTTCTTCACGTTCAAGTGTCATCTCCAACTCGTCAATGCGTTCTTTCAAAAGCTCCTGAGCCTTGCGCTTGTTACCTTTGGCAGTAAGTCCTGTGCTTTGCCACTTTTGCTTTCGCTTACCGTCTTTATCGGTGTAGCTGATAACGGTATGCAAATAGCCACCTTTTTCCTGTACGGATCCTTTTACCATTTTTCTTTCCTTTCACACACTTTAACAATTCGAACTTCTCCTTCATAAAGCCGCATTAAATAGATTTACGGC
>JAZSHJ010000034.1:0-14124 GCA_045533175.1 Acutalibacteraceae bacterium | reverse complement strand
AAGAGTACGGCAATCCCTCTTCCCTGTATGCTTTTGGTCAGACGTCCCGTGAAGCGATCGATGCCGCCCGTCAAACGGTGGCCGATTGTCTTGGCTGTTTGCCTGCGGAGGTATATTTCACCTCCGGCGGCAGCGAAGCGGATAACTGGGCCATTAAAATGGCGGCCGCCGCTATGAAAACCAAGGGGAAAACCCACATTATCTCCACGGTATTTGAACATCACGCCGTGCTTCACACGCTGGATACACTCAAAAAGCAAGGGTTTGATGTAACGCTTTTGCCGGTATACGATAACGGCATTGTCAAGGTGGAAGATGTGAAGACGGCGATCCGCCCCGAAACCGGTCTTTGCACCGTGATGTTTGCCAATAACGAGATCGGCACCATTCAACCGATTGCCGAAATCGGTGCTGTGTGCCGCGAAGCTGGTGTGTTGTTTCATACCGATGCGGTGCAGGCGGTTGGTCATATTCCCGTGCATTTCGCGGATATGAATATCGACATGCTGTCCCTTTCCGGCCACAAGTTCCACGGGCCCAAAGGTGTCGGTGCCTTGGTATGCCGTCGCGGTGTGCGATTCGGCAACCTGATCGATGGCGGCGCACAGGAAAATCGCCGTCGTGCAGGAACAGAAAATACAGCGGGTATCGTAGGTATGGCTGCCGCGTTGAAACTGTGTTGTGAGCGCCTTTCCGAAACCGCTTCGGCCGTAAGTGCCAAACGCGACCGCTTGATCGACGGTTTGCTCTCTTCTTGTGTGCGCAGTCGATTGAACGGTGATCGCGCGAATCGCTTACCGGGCAACGTGAACGTGAGTTTTGAAGGAATTGAAGGCGAAAGTTTGCTTTTGATGCTGGATATGTTTGGCATCTGTGCCTCGTCGGGATCGGCGTGTACGTCGGGTTCGTTGGATCCCAGTCACGTCTTGCTTTCCATCGGGCTGAAGCATGAGATCGCACACGGTTCGTTGCGTTTGACCATTTCCGAGGACACGACCGATGAAGACATTGACTATATTTTGGAAAAAGTACCGCCCGTGGTGTCCCGCCTGCGCGAAATGTCGCCGTTATGGGAACACATTGTGAAAGCGGAAACTGTGTAAAGAGAGGATACGTTATGGCAGCATTTTACAGCGAAAAAGTGATGGATCACTTTACCAACCCCCGCAACGTAGGCGAGATTGCGGATGCCAACGGCATCGGCGAGATCGGCAACGCCAAGTGCGGCGACATTATGAAGATGTACATCCGCGTGGAAAACGGGATCATTGCCGATGTGAAATTTAAGACGTTCGGATGCGGTTCGGCGATTGCCACCAGTTCGATTGCCACCGAAATGATTATGGGAAAAAGCATCGAAGAAGCGCTGCAACTCTCCAATAAGGCGGTCGTAGAAGCGCTCGACGGTCTTCCCTCCCACAAGATCCATTGCTCGGTTTTGGCAGAGCAAGCGATCAAGGCGGCGATTGCGGATTATTATCAACGTCAAGGAATCGATCCCGAACCGATTGTCGGCAAGTTACAGACGGCGGAAGAGATCGAAGCTTGTCACATCTGATTATACGAAAAGAGCAGTCACGTGCGGGGCACCCCGTGTGTGACTGCTCTTTTTTGCGCATACTGTACGGTGAAAGGTGTGATGACAATGCTTCGTTTTTGCCGTTATGTGTGTATTCTGGGAATGTTGGGATGTATATTTCTGCTATGTGCTGCCGTCGCCCTGTTTGCCTATGTGGATCACACGGATTCTTCGTTTTTGATCTTATGCATCTGCATTTGGGCCATCACAAGACCGTAATAGACACCCTTTTGACGAATAAGTTCATTGTGTGTGCCCATTTCCGCAATGCCGTGTTTATCCAACACAAAAATGCGGTTGGCATTGCGCAATGTGGATAAGCGATGCGCAATGGCAAAGGTCGTGCGCCCTTCGGTAAGGCGGTCGAGTGCCTCTTGGATCTGAAATTCGGTTTCGGTATCCAAACTGCTGGTCGCTTCGTCTAAAACTAACAGACGCGGACGGTGAAGAATGGCACGGGCGATCGCAATGCGTTGGCGTTCACCGCCCGATAAGGTGTACCCGTGCTCTCCCACATAGGTATCGTATCCGTCGGGAAATTTTACGATAAACTCGTGTGCGTTGGCCATTTTAGCCGCTTGAATCACCTCGGCCTTTGTGGCTTCGGGCTTTGCATAACGAATGTTGTCGTAAATCGAACCCGTGAACAGGAACGTTTCCTGCAGCACCACGCCGATCTGGTTGTGTAACCCCGCTTTTGAAAATTCGCGCAGATCGATATCGTCCACCAAAATACGGCCGTCATCGGCATCATACAACCGCATGATCAAGTTGATAAGGGTGGACTTGCCGGAACCCGAAGCGCCTACCAGACCGATCATTTCCCCGGGTTGTACGTCAAAATTAATTTTCTCCAACACAGGTTCATAGGAACGGTAACCGAAGGTTACGTTTTCAAAACGAATATGGCCGCGGATGGTTACGTCCTTCGGATGTTCGTGTTCTGCTACATCGGATTCTTCGTCTAAAATATCGTAGATACGTTCAAGCGAGTTGGTAAGCCGCATCAGCATACGAGGAAGTCGTGTTAGCCAACCAAGCGGACCGAACAACATCGATGCATAAGCGGATAACTGCATAAGTTCGCCGATAGTCATTTGCCCGCGCAACACATCCGAACCGCCGAAATAGATGACAAAAAAAGTACCGGTTGTTAAAATCAACGTAACAAACGGATACAACGTGGCAAAGAAGTGTTCGTTTCGTTGCTGTAATTCGCAATAACGCTCAGTATACCGCTTGAACCGTGCGCTTTCGCGTTCTTCTTGTCCAAACGATTTTACCACACGAATACCCGAAATGATGTCTTGCAAACGGTTGTTTACCTGATCGTTATATCGCCATTGCTGCCGCCATAAGCGCATCTCTCGTTTGTGGAACGTGCGAACAAGCACCGCCGCCAACGGCAAAAATGCCACGGTAATGAGGGCAAGCATAGGATTCATGACGAACATGATAACGATTGCACCGCCCATGGTGAAGAGCTGGTTGAACATTCCGGCAAAAACTTCTTCCATAAACTGGCGTACTTGGCCTGTATCGTCTACTACGCGGTTCATAAGTTCGCCTGCTTGGCGTTTGTCCACAAACGACAGCGATAAGAGATTGATCTTTTCAAACACGCGTTGACGCAAGTCGCGACTGATGCGCGTGCCGAGACGGTTGCTGAGAACGGTGCGTGAAATGCGGCAAACAAGCGCCACCACAAACATACCGATCATCAACGCAAAGAAGGTTAATACCTCTTGCAAACGGCCTTTAGCGGGTACCAATACGTTATCGATGAAATCGCGTTGGATAAACTGTTGCCCGAGTGCGATGGCCGATGTGACGGCAATAAACAGCGTGAGGCATAAAAGCGGCAATACATAGCGATGGCACAGATCCCACAGACGGCGGAACGTTCGTCCGCCGCCGTTACAGCGTGGGCAAGATACCGTGCCCGGTAATACCGCGCCGCATTTGGGGCAATACCGTTCCTTTTCAGGGCTTTCCAGTATCCGCTGTTCTTCGCGACAAAACAGCGTTGCACCGCGTGCAACGTAGGAAATCCGCACCATGTGTCGCATACTGAACCGACAAAGAAGCGTATCTTCTCCCCCGCTTTTTGCCGCCAAATTGCCGCTGTCGATATTGGAAATGCAAAGTATCTCATCGCATGTATCCAGCGCTGTATCCGCGGCTATTTGCCCGTTTTGCAGGCATAAAAGGCGCGTGCGTGTCACGACGATCCATCCGTCGGTGCAAAAGTTGCCTTCAGCCGTCAAATCGTACGGAACACAATATTCAATTTTTTCCGATAATAAACGCGGTTTTACAACCGACTGTTCGTGTTCCGGTAACGTATAATGTAAGTTCATAGCGTTCCTCGTGTCAGATAAACAGATCGATTTTTTTGGCTTCTTTCGTGGTCAACACGTTCAAATCGGGAATTTCAAAACGGTTTCCGTCCAGATCGTTCACAAGATAGCGATCTTTCCCGATGGAATACACACTTCCGCCACCCATACGTGCGGTGAAACGACACCGTCCTCGATCGGTCGTAACGTCCCAATACGAATATCCGTATTCCGCTTTGATATCGTGGATCTTTAGGATCTTCGGCGAAAAATAGCGCAGTTCCATCTGTTCGTTTAACATATCCTGCACATCCTGCGGCAATGCGTTCAGATCTTCGATTAAACCGATCTCTTTTCCGTCGTTTTCCACTTCTCGCACCGAAATATAGTGGGTGGGATCGGAATGCGGAAAACAGCGGTGAATCGCCACGCGCGAATAGGTCTTATCCCTATATTGCATGGATACAAAACCGCCGTTTGTGCGTGAAAACACCGCGTTATCGGAGGTGATGGAACGCATGGCGATCAAATCTTGTACCGCCTGTTTTTCATTGGCGATCACATCGCTTTCGACCGCATTTGTCAACAACGTATCCTTATCCTTCATTCCCCTATCCCCCTCATGGCCAGCGCTTTGGATTGCAACTGGAGCAGTTTATAATATGTACCTTTCAATTTCACCAGTTCATGGTGTGTTCCTTGTTCGGTCACCTTTCCGTTTTCCAATACGATCAGGCGATCCGCGTTGCGCAACGTGGATAAACGGTGGGCAATCGAGATGGTGGTGCGTCCTTGCACCAATCGGTCAAGTGAATCTTGAATGGCGCGTTCGGTTTCGGTATCCACCGAAGCGGTGGCTTCATCCAACACCAGAATTTTGGGATCGGCCAGAATGGCGCGTGCAATGGAGAGGCGTTGCCGTTCGCCGCCTGAAAGATTGCGTCCTCCCGTACCGATCACCGTATCGTATCCGTCGGGCAATCGGCAAATGAAACTATGGGCGCTTGCCGCCATGGCTGCCTGCACGATCTCTTCGCGCGTGGCATGCGGCTTGGCATAGGCGATATTTTCGGCCACCGTACCCATAAAGATATAGGTTTCCTGACTCACCATGGCAATGGCACCGCGCAACGATGAAAAGGACAAATCCTTTACATCTACGCCATCGATCATAACGTCCCCTTCGTCGGCATCGTACAGGCGGGAGATCAGGTTCACTAATGTGGATTTGCCTGCCCCGGAATGTCCCACAATACCGAGCATTTCCCCTGCTTTCACATCAAGAGATATATGCTCCAGTACCGGTTTGTTCGGTTCATAACCAAAGGTAACATCGCGCAGAGTGACACGGCCTTCTACATTTATGTGTAAAGCGTTTTCACTTTCCACAATTTCCGGCTCGGCATCCACAATTTCAAACACACGTTGGGCGGCATTCATACTGTTTGTCCACCATTGGAATACCATCGAGAAAAACTCCAGCGGACCTTGCAACATTCCCATGTAGTTTATGAAGGTGAACAGTTCCCCGTAGGTGAACTGACCGCTGCTTTGTAAAATGAACCACGCACCGAACGTCCACACTAACGTAATGGGAAGTTCAATGCCTACGCTGTAGGCGGCACTATACATGTTGCGATATTTTACGATGTTGATCTCTGCGTCGCGCAGACGGTTGTTAACCTTATCAAAACGGGTATTTTCGTTCTTTTCGCGCCCGAACGCTTTTACCACGCGTGCACCTGTGAAGTTATCGTTCAACACCGAATACAGCGAGCGCGATGCATGGGCGCGCCGCCCATGCGCTTGCCATAGCTTCGGCAATAAGAAGTAACTTACAAAAAACAGCGGCGGTAATGTGACGATCGCAATGATCGCCAATTTCCAGTTGACGGCAAAAAGAATCGCAACCGAAGCCGCCATGGTGATGATATTAAACAAAAGATAAGGTAACCCATCAATAAAGAAACCGGTTACTTCATTGGCGTCGCCGTTGACGCGTTGCATCAGGCTGCCGGTTTGACGACGGTTGAAGAAGCTGATGGACAACCGTTGCAACGCATCAAAGACGGTTGTTTTAATGCGACCGACCACACCGGGAACGATTTTGGCGGTCATACGCCCGTGAACAACGCCCGTGAGTTGTTGCAGGACCTTGATGGTTACCATACACACAACCAACAAACCGAGTGCGGTCGCAAACTGACCGCCGATGCCCAGTTCGTTGGCAAAGGTTACGTCTTTTCCCAAAACTTTATCGTACAAGATCGTACCGGTAATATACGGCCAGATGGCATTAAATATGCCCGAAAGCAGGATACTGCCCAGCAAAATTGCCACATGGAATTTGTATGCGGTAAAGTATTTCAGCACACGAACGAACACCGTGCGCTTTTCCATGCATTTGGGACAAACCTGACGTCCCGCTTCGGGATACGGCATACCGCATTTCGGACAACAGGCCGGCTCATCATTTTTTCCTTTGCCGCCTTTGCGACGTCCGCCTCCCGGCCCGCCGATGTGTGCGGGTTTTTCTTCGCTGTTTCCCGCTTCGCCGAGGAGTTCTTTCAGTTCACGTACAAAACGCGCCATTTCTCGCATTTTGGCACTTGAAAAACGGCAGATCCATTGCTCTTGCCCGTCCACGGTAATCACAAACAAACCGCCGACCACTTGGTTTTGCAAGCAAGGGTTTTGAATGGCGGAAACCGAGAAGGGATACACTTCGGCAATGTCTTCGCTGTGCAGGGGACGCTTTGGGGTCCCCGCCCCCGAAAACAGCATTTCGTCGCTGTGAGCCGAAATCAGAAGATACATCGTTTCTTTGGTCAGCGCCAGGTACAAGTGACGCAACTCGCCGTCGTTGGTGATATCGGCGGTGGCAAGCGCCAAAATTTCCGCGGTTTCCCCACGTGTACGCAACGCGTCACGTAAGGTCGCTTTTAACTGTTCCTGTCGTTTTACGGACGGTGTTTCGTTTGCTGCTTTTTTCTTTTTCATACACGCGTCCTGCCTTTCTTCGGGAAATGGAAAAGGCAGCTCAAAGGAGCTGCCCTTGTGTGAGAGGACCTGTAAGCCGAGTTCTGTCGTGAACAGTCATCTATCTCGATCGTGTGTTACCACACGACTCCAGCCGCCCGTCGAAGCACATCGGGCCAATGTATCGCTTCTGTCGGCGTTGCATCGGATAGGGTTTACATGGCCACACGGTCTCCCGTGTGCCGGTGAGCTCTTACCTCGCCTTTCCACCCTTACCGCATAAAAGCGGGGGTATATCTCTGTTGCACTTTCCCTAGGGTCACCCCCGGCGGCCGTTAGCCGTTACCCTGCCCTGCGATGCTCGGACTTTCCTCATGCGAAAAACGCACGCGACTGTTCAGTCCACTCACAACTCAATTTTACCACTCAATATGTTTAAAGTCAATGTTTCAAATGAAAAAAGTGTGTGGTTATAAAACTCGCTTTATTGTAAGCAGTTGGGGTGGAACGAAGAATCCGTTTTCCAATTTCTACCGCATCGGTGCGCACCTGCTTTTTAATCTCTGAATCTATATTCCTTAAAAATCGAAAGACACACACCATTGCGGTGTGTGTCTTTCGATGGTGACCCATCGGGGATTCGAACCCCGGACACCTTGATTAAAAGTCAAGTGCTCTGCCAACTGAGCTAATGAGTCGTTTGTGAACCTTGAATATTATATCCAAAACCGAATGAATTGTCAACCCTTTTCTTAAAAATATCTATTGTTTCGCGTTTTTGTCAACGAAAGCAAACGGGCGGACGATCGAATTATGCAACCTGTAGAAAGGATTCGTGTTTGCTTGACAAATTGTGCGTTGTGAATTATACTTGAACTGTTTTTAATGTGGTAATAATGCGTCTTTTTCCATAAAGGAGGCTTGTGTTATGAACTTCCCCGAACAGTTTGGCTGTATGGTCTTTGATGACCGTGTTATGCAAGAACGGTTGCCCGCCGAAGTGTACGCTGCGTTGCGTAAAACAATGGCAAACGGGCGTTCGCTCGACATTAGCGTGGCCAGCGTTGTGGCAAACGAAATGAAGGATTGGGCCATCGAAAAAGGGGCCACCCACTTTACCCATTGGTTCCAACCGATGACCGGTATCACCGCCGAAAAACACGACAGCTTTTTGTCCCCCGGCAAGGATGGACGTGCAATCATGGAGTTTTCGGGGAAAGAACTCATCAAGGGTGAACCCGATGCCTCTTCTTTCCCCTCGGGCGGTCTGCGCGCCACTTTTGAAGCGCGCGGCTATACTGCATGGGATGCCACGTCCTATGCCTTTATCAAAAACAATACCCTGTGTATTCCCACCGCGTTTTGCTCCTACGGCGGCGAAGCGTTGGATAAAAAGACGCCGTTGCTTCGCTCGATGGAAGCCATCAGCCGCGAAGCGCTTCGTGTGTTGCGTCTGTTCGGGCACGAAGAAGTGGGGATGGTGCGCACTACGGTCGGCCCTGAACAAGAGTATTTTCTGATCGATAAGGAGATGTACGACCGCCGCCGCGATTTGCGGTATACCGGTCGCACGTTGTTCGGCGCCAAACCGCCGAAAGGTCAAGAGATGGACGATCACTATTTCGGCACCATTAAACCGCGTGTGGCGGCGTTTATGCGTGACTTGGACGAAGAGTTGTGGAAACTTGGTATCTATGCCAAGACCGAACATAACGAAGCGGCACCGGCACAGCACGAATTGGCGCCGATTTATACTACCACCAACATCGCAATCGATCACAATCAGTTGACAATGGAATTGATGAAGCAGGTGGCGGCACAACACAACATGGTCTGCATCCTGCACGAAAAACCTTTTGATGGCGTCAACGGCAGCGGTAAGCACAACAACTGGTCGCTTTCCACCGATACGGGTATGAACCTGTTTGAACCCGGTGAAACGCCTTACGAAAACGCCCAGTTCTTGCTGTTCCTGTGTGCGGTCATCAAAGCGGTGGATGATTATCAAGACCTTCTTCGCGTATCGGTGGCCAGCGCGGGCAACGATCATCGCTTGGGTGCTCACGAAGCACCTCCCGCCATTGTTTCCATCTTCCTGGGCGAAGAGTTGACCGACATCCTCGAATCCATCGAAAACGATCAACCGTATGATCCGAAGGAAACGGTAACCATGAAAGTCGGTGTGCACACGTTACCGCGTTTCCCCAAGGATTCGACCGATCGCAACCGTACCTCTCCCTTCGCGTTTACGGGTAATAAATTTGAGTTCCGTATGCCGGGTTCTTCCATGTCGGTTTCCAGTCCGAACATTGCGCTGAACACCGCCGTGGCGGAAGTGCTTTCGCAGTTTGCCGATACGCTTGAAGGCGCAACGGATTTTAACGAAGCGCTGCATACGCTGATTCAAAAGACGATTCGCGATCACAAGCGCATTATTTTCAACGGCAACGGTTACGACGACGCTTGGGTAAAAGAGGCGAAGAAGCGCGGGTTGCTGAATCTCCCCGCTACTCCCGATGCACTCCCCTACATGCTCCTCGATAAAAACGTGAAGTTGTTTGAAAAGCATCGCGTATTCACCGAAAAAGAGCTGTGTGCGCGTTTTGAGATCTATAACGAGATCTATTGTAAGACGCTGAACATCGAAGTGCAGACGATGATTAAAATGGCACGGCGCGATATTCTGCCCGCCATTCTTTCCTACACCCGTGTGTTGAGTGAAACGATGTGTGCAAAACAAGCGGCGCTTCCCACCCTTTCGTGTCATGCAGAAGAGCAACTGCTTGCCAAACTTTCGGAAGGTTCTTCCAAGTTATATGATGCAATCGTGCGTTTGGATGAGGACGTGGCGCGCATGACGCAGTTTAACGACAAGTCTATGCTGGCGTTCTATTTTAAAGAAACGGTTATACCCGATATGAATGCGGTGCGTGCTGTGGCCGATGAGATGGAACAGATCACGGCGAAAGAGTATTGGCCGTATCCGTCCAGCGGTGATCTGCTGTTCAGTATCGTGTAACAAAAAACAAGAGATTTTTTGATAGAAGAAAAGGAAAAGTGCCACGGTAACGCTGATGCGTACCGTGGCACTTTGACATATCATACCGCAAAAAATCCTGATTTTAAGCGAAAAATCCCTAAGCGGCAGCCCCCGTGAACCTCTTGCTTTTTTTGTTTTCATTAAGGCCGAAGTCCTAAGCCGCCTTCCAGCGTCAAAGTTTCGCCGGTCATATACTTAAAGTCGGGATGTGCCAGTTGCACGCACACGCGGCCGATATCCTCTTCGGGATCGCCGAAGCGTCCCATCGGCGGGGTGTGTACGTTTTTCTCAAACGCATCGGGATATGCTTTTTGGAACTGTTCAAGCTGTGCCGTCCACGCCAGAGGACAGATCACGTTGACGTTGATGCCGTCGCGACTCCATTCATTAGCTGCCACACGGCTGAGTCCGCGGATACCTTCCTTTGCGGCGGCATACGCGCATTGGCCGTAGTTGCCGAACAACCCCGCCCCCGAGGCAAAGTTGATGACCGTACCGCGGGTTTCCTTCAGATAAGGATAGCAAGCCTGCATATAGTGGAAAGCGGCGTACAAGCCGGAATACACCGCCAAATCGAACTGTTCGGTGGTGTGCTGTTCCAACGTTACACCCGAAGCGGATGCTTGTGCATTGTTGATAAGCACGTCAATGCGTCCAAATGCATCGTACGCTTGTTTTGCAGTTTCGGCGGCAATGGCCGCATTGTCCGAACCGTTGGCAATATCCGCTTTGATCGGCAACACTATGATGCCGTACAGGCGTTCCAGTTCCTCTTTTGCATCCTGCAATTTCTGCACGTTGCGCCCGGTGATGACAATGTTGGCGCCTTCTTTGGCGTAGGCGGTGGCAATACCGTAGCCGATAGAGCCGGCCTTTCCGCTTTCCAACACCGCGCGACCGCCACCGGTGATGATCACTGTCTTACCGTTTAAAAAACCCATATAGGTACCTCCTTACGCAAAAGCCGCCATGCTCTGTTCAAGCAGAGTCAACTTTTCTTGCAGACGCGCCGCATTTTCACGCGCACCGTTTACCACCGCTTCGGGAGCTTTATCGGTGAACGCTTTGTTGTTCAAGCGCGCAAGTACGCCGTCCAACTGCTTTTGCACGTTATCCTTCTCTTTCTGTAAACGCTGCAATTCCGCATCCTTATCCACCAGTTCCGCAAGCGGAATCTTAATGGTGGCATCGGTGGTGACGATGCTCACCGCACCGTCAATATCAAACTTCTCACCCACCTGAACGTTCTGCGCAGAGGCCAGTTTCTGCAGGAACACGGTACCGTTTGCAAACGTAGAAGCAAACGTGGTTTCGATGAACAGATCCGCTTTCTTGGAAGGCGGCACGTTCATTTCGGCGCGACGGTTACGAATGGCACGGATGGCCTCCATCAAACGTTCCATTTCGCGCTCTTCGGCCGCAAATTCCAGCGCAGCATCGTACTGCGGCCACGCCGTACGCATCAGCGTTTCGCCGTCGTGTGGCAATGTCTGCCAGATCTCTTCGGTGATGAACGGCATAAAGGGGTGCAACAGTTGCAACATACCCGTCATGACGTAGACCAGTACGCGAAGCGCGTCATCGGCATTTTCACCCTGCAAACGCGGCTTGCACAGTTCAATATACCAGTCGCAGTAGCTGTCCCAAATAAAGTCGTACAACTTCTGTACCGCAATGCCAAGTTCAAATTTTTCAAGATTTTCGGTGACCGCCTTCACGAGGGTATTATATTTCGAAAGAATCCATTTATCCTCCATCGAAAGGGTTTGAGGCAACGTGAGTGCCACATCCTTTTCGCCGATGTTCATCAACACAAAACGGGCGGCGTTCCAGATCTTGTTCGCAAAGTTACGGGAGGCTTCCACCTTGTCGGGCATGAAGCGCATATCGTTTCCGGGGCTGTTGCCTGTTGCGAGCATAAAGCGCAGTGCATCTGCACCGAATTGATCAATGATCTCCAGAGGATCCACACCGTTACCGAGTGATTTGGACATTTTGCGTCCCAGATGGTCACGCACCAAGCCGTGAATCAACACGGTGTTAAACGGCGCTTTGTCGGTGTATGCCAAACCGGAGAATATCATGCGGCTAACCCAGAAACCGATGATATCGTAACCGGTAACCAACGTGTTCGTGGGATAGAAACGCTTCAGATCCTTCGTGTTTTCGGGCCATCCCAGCGTGGAGAACGGCCACAAAGCGGACGAGAACCAGGTGTCCAACGTGTCGGGATCTTGAGTGAGATGCGTACTGCCGCATTTCGGGCACACGGCGGGCGCTTGTTTGGCCACGACGGTTTCGCCGCAATCCGCGCAATACCATGCGGGAATCTGATGTCCCCACCACAGCTGACGGGAGATGCACCAGTCACGCGTGCCGCGCATCCAGTTGATGTAGTTTTTTGTAAAGCGTTCGGGGACAAAGGTAATATCCCCTTTTTCGACCGCTTCGATTGCGGGGCCCGCCAACGGTTCCATACGCACAAACCATTGTTTTGATACCATCGGTTCGATCGTGCAATGGCAACGGTAGCAAGTACCGACATCGTGTTTCAAATCTTCGACTTCTTTGAGATAGCCACCCGCTTCCAGATCTTTTAAGATCTCTTTGCGCGCTTCCATTGTGGTCATACCGGCGTATTTGCCGCAATCCAACACTTCGGGTTCGTCTTTTGCGGCGCGGCCGGAAGCGATCAACTCATCGGCGGCCGCTTTATCGGCTGCACCGGTCATCAAGCCGTTGTAAGTGAACACGCGCACCACCGGCAGGTTATGACGACGTCCCACTTCAAAGTCGTTGGGGTCGTGTGCGGGGGTGATTTTCACCACACCGGTACCCTTCGTCATATCCGCATGTTCGTCGCATACGATCGGGATTTCTTTATCCAGCAACGGGAGAATCACGTGACACCCGTGCAGATGCGTGTAACGCTCATCCTCGCTGTTGATCGCCACAGCGGTATCGCCTAACATGGTTTCGGGACGGGTGGTAGCCAGTTCCAATGTTTCTCCCGTTTCCTTCACGGTGTACAGAAGATGCCAAAAATGGCCGTCTTTTTCCTCGTATTCCACCTCGGCATCCGAAATGGAAGTGTTGCAGGTGGGACACCAGTTGACCATGCGGTTACCACGGTAAATGAGGTCTTTTTCATACAGACGCACAAATACTTCGCGCACCGCTTCAGAACAACCTTCATCCATCGTGAAGCGCTCACGCTTCCAATCGCAGGACGAACCGATTTTCTTAAGTTGAGAAACAATGCGGCCGCCGTAGGTTTCCTTCCATTTCCAAGCACGTTCCAAGAACGCATCACGGCCGATGGATTCTTTGGTAATACCTTCCGCACGCATCGCCTCCACAATCTTCGCTTCAGTCGCAATGGAGGCGTGGTCGGTGCCGGGAAGCCACAGCGCTTCATAGCCTTGCATACGACGCCAACGGATCAAAATATCCTGCAACGTGTTATCCAACGCATGTCCCATGTGAAGCTGTCCCGTAATGTTCGGGGGCGGCATCACGATGGTATATGGTGTCTTCTCAGAATCCACATCCGCCGCAAAATAGTTACCGTCCTGCCAGAACGCATAAATACGGTCTTCTACTTCGCGCGGTTCGTAGGTTTTCGCTAATTCCTTACGGTTTTCCATAGTATTGCACCTCAATTCATTTCCCGTTTAAAGTCGGCTAATTCCAACCCTTTATTGTGTTCTAATGCCCAGTCGATGTTCCAGCTGCTGGTAAACAGCAACAGGTAATGACCGCGCATATCCTGTACCCGTTTAGTATCCGAACTCAGATTCAACGTTTTGGGATCGATATCTTCATTTACAATCCAGCGAATCTGGCTGTACGGCAGACTTTCCATGTGGATATCCACCGCATATTCGTTCTTTAAGCGATACTCCAACACTTCAAATTGCAAGGTACCAACCACGCCGACGATCACTTCTTCCATGCCGCCGTCCACTTCTTTAAAAATCTGGATAGCACCTTCCTGTGCGATCTGATCTGTACCTTTTACGAATTGCTTGCGCTTCATCGTATCGGTTGCGCGAATCCGCGCAAAATGCTCCGGCGCAAAGGTCGGAATACCTTCAAATGCAAATTTCTTATTCGGTGCACATACGGTGTCGCCAATCGAGAAAATACCGGGATCGAAGATACCGATAATGTCGCCCGCATAGGCT
>JAZSHJ010000088.1:0-12151 GCA_045533175.1 Acutalibacteraceae bacterium | reverse complement strand
GGACGTTTTGGTGGTTTCGGCTTGGCCGAAATGGCAGTCGGGAGACTGACAAACCAAAACTCCGGGAAGTTGAGTGCGAAGCACTCAACTTCAGTCGTCCCCTAGTTTGAGTACCGCCATGAAGGCTTCTTGCGGAACTTCCACCGAACCGAGCTGGCGCATCCGCTTTTTGCCTTCCTTTTGCTTTTCAAGCAACTTCTTCTTGCGGGTGATATCACCGCCGTAACATTTGGCAAGTACGTCTTTGCGCATGGCGCGAACGGTTTCGCGTGCGATGACCTTGCCGCCGATGGCTGCTTGAATAGGTACTTCAAACAACTGGCGGGGGATGTTATCCTTCAAACGTTCGCACAGACGGCGGGCGCGGGAATAGGCGTTTTCTTCAAACACGATGAAGGAGAGTGCGTCCACAATGTCGCCGTTGAGCAACACGTCCAACTTGACGAGCTTGGAGGGTACGTATCCTTTCATTTCGTAATCGAAACTCGCGTATCCTTTGGTGCGGGATTTGAGCGCATCAAAGAAATCGTAGATGATCTCGCCCAACGGCAGTTCGTAATGAATGTCCACGCGGGTGGGATCCAGATAGGTCATCCCTTTGAAGATGCCGCGGCGTTCTTGGCACAGTTCCATGATGTTGCCCACGTAATCGGTGGGGGAGAAGATGTGCGCATCTGCGATGGGTTCTTCCGCCGCAGAGATACTGCCGGGATCGGGATAGTTGGTGGGGTTATCAATATATTGCACGCTGCCGTCGCTCATGGTTAAACGGTAGATAACCGAGGGGGCGGTGGTGATGATGTCAAGATCGTATTCGCGTTCCAGACGTTCTTGGATGATCTCCATGTGCAATAAGCCCAAAAATCCGCAACGGAAACCGAAGCCGAGTGCGACCGAGGTTTCGGGTTCAAACGTTAAAGACGCGTCGTTCAACTGCAGACGTTCGAGTGCTTCACGCAGATCGGGATATCGCGCGGAATCGGCGGGGAAGATGCCGCAGAACACCATGGGGTTCACCTTGCGGTAACCCGGCAGAGGTTCGGATGCAGGGCGGGCGGCGAGGGTGACGGTATCGCCCACGCGGGCGTCGCTTACCGTTTTGATGGAAGCGGCGATGTAGCCCACTTCACCTGCACGAAGCACGCCTGTGGGTTCCAGTTTACCGGGACGCATAATGCCCGTTTCCACCACCAAAAACTCCGCGCCCGTGGCCATCATGCGGATGGTGTCACCGTTTTTTACGGTGCCTTCCTTTACGCGCAGATACACGATAACGCCTTTGTAACTGTCGTAATAACTATCGAAAATGAGTGCTTGCAGGGGTGCGTTGTCGTCCCCTTCGGGGGGCGGCATTTTTTGCACGATGGATTCCAGCACCGCTTCGATATTGATGCCGTTTTTGGCGGAAATACGAGGAGCGTCTTGCGCTTCAATGCCGATGATGTCCTCCACTTCGCGGCAGGCGCGGTCGGGATCGGCGGCGGGCAAGTCGATCTTATTCACCACGGGTACGATCTCCAGATCGTGTTCCAACGCGAGATAGGTGTTGGCAAGGGTTTGCGCTTCCACGCCCTGTGACGCATCCACGATAAGGATCGCGCCTTCGCACGCGGCGAGCGAACGGGATACTTCGTAGTTAAAGTCCACGTGACCGGGCGTGTCGATCAGATTGAACAGATAGGTTTCGCCGTCGTCGGCCTTATATGTGAGGGAAATGGCGTGCGCTTTGATGGTTATGCCGCGCTCACGCTCCAGATCCATGCTGTCGAGCAACTGATCGGCCATATCGCGCAGAGCCACCGTGTTGGTCTTTTCCAGCAGACGGTCGGCCAAGGTGGATTTGCCGTGGTCGATATGGGCGATGATGCAGAAGTTGCGAATATGGTCACGGGGAAAGGACATAAAGACACCTCGCGTGTTGAGATTTTAAATTCATAGATATATCATTATATCATAGTATTGACTAAGATTGCAACCCCTAAGAAAAAACGGGTAAACGCGATGGGAAAGGGTGTACTTTTTCATGAGGATATGTTACAATACGATTATGGAAAAAGGGGGGATACGGAATGGCAGCATTGCAACTGGGTGTGGCGCGCGAAGTGATCACCCCTGCGGTGGGCGGATGTCTGTACGGTTATGAACCCGACGTGTTTTCCGAAGCGGTGGCGGATGACCTTACCGCGACGGCATTTTATTTCCGACAAGGCAACGTGCAGGCGCTGATGGTGAACCTCACGGTGTGCGAGATAAACACCACCCTTTGCGACCGTATCCGTTTGATGATCGAGCAACAGTTTTCGATTCCTGCAGGATGTTGCATGCTGTGTGCCACCCATACCCATTCCGCACCGAACGTAGCGGGAGGCATTGGTTGGGGCGATCTGGATATGCCGTATATCGAAGGGGTGTTCATCCCCGCTGTTTTGCAGGCGACCGCACGTGCAACGGCGAATTCTTGCCCGGTGACAATGGCGGTGGCGTGCGGGGACAGCGCGGTGGGGGTGAACCGCCGCGAATTGAACGGCGAAAACCGCATTGTGTTTGGACAAAATCCGTGGGGAGTGTGCGATCGCCGTATGACGGTGATCTCCTTTGCGGATGAGAACGGCTGCACGGTGGCCAATATGATCCACTACGGTGCACACGGCACGGCGGCGGGGATGAATCACGAGATCAGCCGCGATTGGTCGGGTGTGATGGTGGATGCGCTGGAAACGTACAGCGGTGGGATGACTGCCTTTTTCAACGGTACGGTGGGGGACAGCGGCCCGCGTATTTCCAACGGACAGACCGTGGGGAATATGTCCTATGTGCGTGAACTGGGGGGGAAAAGCAGCGGCGGATGCGGTGCGGATTTTTGAAACTCTGCCCGCACACAAAAACGTGTCGCTCGCCGTGTCGGTGCGCTCCGTTTCCTTGCCGTTGAAACCGCGCATGGCCGAAGCGGAGGCCCGACGAATGTGGGAGAAATACAAAGAGGCCGCCGTGAACGCGGACGGTATGATCCGTGCGCATCTGGAAGATGTTATCCGATCGTATGAAGAAGGGCTTTCGGATGTTGCCGCACGCGGATTTTCGCAGACGGTGATCGCGTTGGGAGACGTGGTGTTTGCCGCGTTTCCGTATGAGTTGTTTGCGGAGATCGGGTTGCGTATACAACGCGAATGTAAAAAACGCGTTGTGTTGCCGCTTTCGATCACCAACGGCGATGAGAGTTATTTTGTGACGGAAGATGCGCTGTGTCGCGGTGGATATGAGGTGGAGATGTTTTCCTATCGCCATCTGCAACCGTTTTGTGACCATGCGGATTTTGAACTGATAAAAAAGACGGTGGCACACATTGGCGATGTGACCACCGAAGAGGAGAAATAAGAGATGTACAGAATGGGGCAGGAAGAGATCGCGGAAGTAGCACGTGTGATCGAAACTCGCGATCTTTTTAAGATCAACGGTGGTTTGCAAGAATCGAAAAAGGTGGAAGAGGCGCTTTCCGATATTATGGGGACGAAGTATCCCATCTTTATGACCAGCGGACACGCGGCACTTACCTCTGCGCTGGTGGCGCTTGGTATCGGCCCGGGGGATCAGGTTATTGTGCCCGCCTATACGTACATCGCCACCGCCATGGCGGTGGTGGCGGCGGGGGCGATCCCCGTGATTGCCGAAGTGGATGAAACACTTACCATTTCGTCCGCCGACGTGGAACGCAAGATCACACCGCACACCCGAGCGATCATTCCCGTGCACATTCAAGGGTTCCCGTGCAACATGAAGGCGATCTGCGAGATCGCGGCGCGGCACGGGCTGTTTGTGGTGGAGGATGCCTGCCAGGCAGACGGCGGCAGTTACAACGGGAAGCGTTTGGGCACCATCGGCGATGCGGGTGCGCTCAGTTTTAATTTCTTCAAGGTTATCTCCTGCGGGGAGGGCGGCGCACTTTTGACCGATAATCGCGAGGTGTTTGAACGGGCGCTGATTTATCAAGACAGTAGCGCGGTGGCGTTTTTCGGCGATCAGATGTCGGATTTTTCCACCGAAGGATTCTGCGGCAGCGAGTTCCGTTCCAATGAACTGTGTGCGGCGGTGTTGCGGGTGCAGTTGACTAAACTGGACGATATTCTGCGCGATCTGCGGACGAACAAGAAATACATGATGGAACAACTGGCCAATGTGTGCCGTTTTACACCCTCCAACGACAGCGAGGGGGATTGCGGTATTTTGTTGGCGATTCAGTTTGATAGTGAGGAAGAGGCACGGCGGTTTGCCACGGCCGAAGGGATTTACGGCACGTTGCCTATTGATACAGATAAACACGTGTATTCCAACTGGACGCCGATTTTGGAACGGCGCGGCGCGTTCCATCCGTTGATGGATCCCTTCAAGATGGAGGCGAACCGCGATATCGTACCGCCCTATAGCAAGGATTGTTGCCCCGAAACGCTGGCAATTCTGTCGAAAGTCGTGTACATCGGAGTGGATCCGGATGCCGACCGCGAGGTGCTGGACGCGCGGGTGGCACAGATCAAACAAGCGTTGGCATAAGAAAGAAAAAACACCTCCGCGGCATCAGCCGCGGAGGTGTTTTGCTGTTTTATCAGAACAGGTTCCAGTTGTATTTTGCGGTGTAGTCGCCGCCGGTGACGTCTTCGATCAGGTCGGGGATACGATCAATGCCCTGAGCATTGGTATCGTAACGCTGGAAGTTACCGATCAGATCGAGTTTGCCGCCGCGCATCACCACGTGGGGAACGCGCTCGAAGAAGAAGTTGCCGACCAACTCGTTTTTGCCGCCCTCCACCGTGAAGAAGGTGCGGTTGCCGCGCACCAGGTTGGTCTGCTGCACGTGCAGATCGCCGCCTTTCAGGATATAACCGTAATCGGTGGGACCCCACATCAGCGAGTTGTAAAGGCGCATTTTGCCCGTGGCGTTGGGTTCGGAGAGGATGTACATACGATCCTTCGGGGATTCCATGGCCACCAGTTCGGTGTTCACGAGATCCACGTCGTCGCAACCGATGTAGTGCAAGCTGATCTCTGCGCCGTCGGTGCCGTGACCGATGATCTTGCCGCGGGTACCCTTGCCATCCTGCAGGATGAACTTAATGCCCGCACGCGAACCGAACACAAAGGTGCCGAGCACGTGTTCGTTTGCACAGTAGCCGAACACCAAAGCATCCAGCAGATCGATCTGCTTGTGCCAATGGATGCGCCACTCATCGCCTTGCGGCCGGTTTTCAAAGTTGGAACGCGGCCAGTAGTGGGTGTTGTACTGGATGTTTTCCACCCAGCCTTCGCCGGCGCAGTTGCCGACGAACACGCCGCAACGGATGGGCGCACCGCCGAGGTAGGAGATGTAGTGACCGTCGGACGGATAGGTGCCGAAATCCAGGCCGAGCCAGGAGTTGACGAACACCACGTCGATGGCGTACACGTTTTTGCCGCGACTTTGCACCGCCCACGGATAGGCGACGGGATCGCGGAAGTTTTGGTTTGGGTGCTGGATCACGAAGCCGCGGATACCGGCGCCTTCACCCATCGTGATGAAGGGGGCGGCGTCTTCCGAGCCGTGGCCATGGGTGGTGCGCAACACCGCACCGCCGCCTTGCGTGTGGGCGGGCACTTCAAACACGCCGCGCAGTTCCACCCCGTCGGGGATGTGAATTGTGCCGTCCACGCGATACCAACCGCCGGGCAGAAATACGACACCGCCGGTTTGTCCCGCCGCATCCAACGCCGCTTGCAGAGGAGTTGTGTTATCCACGTCGGGGTTGGTGGTGACACCGAAATCGGGAGCGTAATAGAGTCTATCCACCGCGGGGCGGCAGGGGGTGGGTTTCGCTTTGTGGCCGCCGCGGGGGGCGACGGGCAGATTCAGCGCTTCGTTGGAGAATTGCACCTGTGCCGCGACCGCCGCGGGTGTTTCGATCTTCGCGCCGCCCGCAAAGGTGTTGCCCAGAATCTGCGCCGAAAGCATTTCGTCCGTCATAGTGATGTGCCGCCCTTCGCCGAGTGCACATTGCATCAGCGTCAGGCCGCCGTTACGCTGGAAGAAGGCGGTGTCGGTCCAGCCGTTGAAGGAACAGTTGGTGAAGGAAAGCCAGCCGGGGCCGTCCAACACCACGTCGAACGGATACGGGCCTTCCACATCCACACCGTTGAACATCGCCACCGTATCAAACCGCGTTTCGGCGTGAACCGCGGCGTAAAGCCCCTTGATATCCGCCGTGATGCGGCAATCCGACATGGCCAGTCCCACGCCGTTCATCTTGTGCAGACGCAAGCCGATGAAGCAGTTGTGCAGGTGCATACTGCTGAACTGGGCGTTGGCCGCACCGGAGGGGGAATCCACCACCGCAAAGCCGTTGTGGCAGTATTCGATGAACACGTTATATACATATTCCCAGTCGGAACGCGCCATCAGCACGCCCGTCACGTGGTTGAGCATGTGGCCGCGAAGTCCGCGCTGTGCGCGATCGCTCATCGGTTGGGATTCGGGAGTGAGGGTAAACTCCGCCCAGTATTTCGGGCCGATGTATACATCGATCAAACGGCCGATATCGGTGGTGCGATCCATGAAGAAACCGACGTTCACCGGGGTGATGTACACGTTTCTGAGCGTGTGCAACTCGTTGCCTTCGGGGCCGCATTGGCCGCCGCGCCACGGGTTGACGAGCGTCACATTTTCGAGGGTGATGTTGTCTGCACCGCGGGTGTTGCGCTGACGGAAGGTGGGGGAATAGGGAATGCGTGCCGCCACCGACTGTTCGGGATAGAACACATACAAGTTTTTAAGTCCCGTGCTGGCCAGCATGGTGATCTGTTCTTCGCCGTCAGGATCGTTTTTGCCGTAATATGCGCACAAAATAGTGCCGCGACCTTGGTTGGGGGCGGCGTTTGGCACCCATTCACCGCGCAGGGTGACAGAGGGCGGAATGGTGAGATGGGAATGCAGGGCATACCGTCCTTCGGGCAGGTACACCGTGCCGCCGCCGATCTCATGGCAATGATTCAGCGCTTCCTGAATGGCGGGGGCGGCGTCCTCGGTGCCGGTGGCATCGGGCGCGTAATCCGCCGCATTGACCGAGACGATACACAGATCGCCCGTGTCAAATACAGGTTCCAAAATATACGGACATTGACGTTCTTGACTCATAATGAGCACCCTCCTTTATTGCCGGAGCGACAAACTTTGCACGTTCGTTTGTGCAAAGTCAGCCTACCACACCGTATTATGAAAAGTCAATAGAAAAATATGAAAAATTTTTGCATTTTTCAACTTTTTTCTGTTTTTGGGGTCGGGGATGTGCGAAGCAATAAAAACGGCTGTGAAGATACCGAATAGCGCATGTTTTTACTCGAAAAGGGGTATTGCAACCTTGTTTTTTTTGTGATATGATATACAATGTAAAAATTTGCAAAACAAGGGAGGTTGTTTTATGCCTTACTGTTTGGCGATCGATATCGGAGCTTCCAGCGGACGCCATCTGCTGGGAGAGCTGAAGGACGGTCGTTTGGAAACACAGGAGATATACCGTTTTGAAAACGGGATGAAGCCGGCGGACGGAACCCTCACGTGGGATATCGACGCGTTGTTTGCTCACGTGGTGGCGGGTATTGCCCGCTGTAAGGAAGTGGGGAAGATCCCCACCACCATGGCGATCGATACCTGGGGTGTGGATTACGTGCTGTTGGATGAGGCGGGCGAGGAGATCCGTCCATGCGTGGCATATCGTGACAGCCGCACCGCGGGCGTGCCCGCCGAAGTGTTCGGCATTGTCAGCCGCGAGGAGCTGTATGCCAAGACGGGCATTCAACAGCAGGATTTTAACACGGTATATCAACTGTACTGCGACAAAAAGTCGGGCAAGTTGGATCGCGCCGCACACTTCTTGATGATGCCCGATTATCTCGGTTACAAACTGACGGGTGTGCGTAAAAACGAATATACCAACGCGACCACCACCAATCTGTTGAACGCCGAAAGCAAAGAATGGGATACCGAAATCCTTGAAAAACTGGGGATTCCCGCCCGCATTTTTGAAAAGCCGTCGTTGCCCGGTACGGTGGTGGGCAATTTCCTGCCCGAAATCCGTGAAAAGGTCGGGTTCGATTGCACCGTGCTGTTGTGCCCTTCGCACGACACGGCGTCGGCCGTGGCGGCATGCCCCGTGGATGAGCACAGCGTGTTTATCTCCTCGGGCACGTGGAGTTTGGTGGGTACGGAAAATCTGTATCCCGTGACCACTCCTGCCGCGATGGAAGCGAACCTTGCAAACGAGGGCGGTATTCAGTACCGTTTCCGTTTCCTCAAAAACATCATGGGTATGTGGCTGTTCCAGAACATTCGCCGTAATCTCGACAAGAAGTACACCTATGACGAGATGATGGAGATGGCGATGGAGAGCAATTTTACCGACATCGTTGATCCCACGAACGAAGCGTTCTTGGCACCCGACAACATGATCGAAGCCATTCGCACCTATCTTGGCAAACCTGACCTGCCGCTCGGCGACGTGCTCAACTGTGTGTATCACTCGCTGGCCACCACGTATAAGAAAACGGTGGAAGAGATCGAGCGCGTGGCGGGCAAAACGGTGGATACGATCGCCATTGTGGGCGGCGGATGCCAAGACCGTTACCTGAACCGCTTGACGCGTGAATACACCGGCCGTCGGGTGACGGCGGGCCCGGTGGAGGGTACGGCGACGGGTAATATGCTCTCGCAACTGATGGCGGCGGATGCGGCCCTGACTTTGCAAGATGCGCGGAACATTGTGATCCGCACGTTTGATATTCAAGAAGTTTGAAAGGGGATACCAACATGAGCAGATACATGGAAGCAAAAGCAATTTACGAAGCGTTGGGTGTGGACACCGAACAGGCGCTGAACACGTTGAAAGACATTACCGTGTCGGTGCATTGCTGGCAGGGTGACGACGTGGTCGGCTTCGACAGCAAGGAAGCGTTGTCGGGCGGCATTCAGACCACGGGTAACTATCCCGGCAAGGCCACCACACCGGCGGAGTTGATGGCGGACTTTGATAAGGCGCTGTCGCTGATGCCCGGCAAGAAGAAATTGAACCTGCACGCGAGCTACGCCATTTTTGCAGACGGCGAGTATGCCGATCGCGATAAGATCGAGCCGAAGCACTTTGCCCCGTGGGTGGCGTTTGCGAAAGAGCGTGGCATGGGTTTGGATTTCAACCCCACCTATTTTTCTCACCCGATGGTGAAGGACGGTCTCACTCTCTCCTCGCCGGATGAGGAAGTGCGCCGTTTCTGGGTGGAGCACGGCCGTGCTTGTATCCGCATTGCGGAATATTTTGCCGAGGAAACGGGCATTCCCGCGGTGATGAACATCTGGATTCCCGACGGCTTCAAGGATATTCCCGCCGACCGTCTCGGCCCGCGTGCCCGCTTCAAGAAGTCGCTGGATGAGATCCTCTCCATCCCGTATGATAAGAAGAAGGTGTACATCACGCTGGAATCCAAAGTGTTCGGCATCGGTGTGGAATCTTACACGGTGGGTTCGGCGGAATTTACGCTGTCCTATTCCACCGCGAACGGCCTGACGCCGTTGATGGATAACGGCCACTATCACCCCACCGAAGTGGTGTCGGATAAGATCTCTTCGCTGCTTTTGTTCAACGAAAAGATTGCGTTGCACGTGACGCGTCCCGTGCGTTGGGACTCCGATCACGTGGTGCTGTTCGATGACGAAACCCGCGAAATTGCGAAGGAGATCGTGCGCAACGATGCGCTGGATCGCGTGTTCATTGCCACCGATTATTTCGATGCGTCCATCAACCGCGTGTCCGCGTGGGTAACGGGTGTTCGTAACGTGTCGAAGTCGTTGCTGTTTGCTCTGTTGCAGCCGAACGCCAAACTGAAGGCGTTGCAGGATGCGGGCAACATGACCGAACTGATGGTGTTGCAGGAAGAACTCAAAACCGCGCCGTTCGGCGATGTGTGGGCGGAGTTCCTGCGCCGTGAGGGCGTATCGGCGGATTACATTACCGCGGTGCGTGAATATGAAACGTGTGTGTTGGAGGAAAGAAAATGAAAGACATTTTGACTGCTCCTTTTGTGGAGGAAATGAAACGTACTACCGCAAATATGTATCGTCAGGGTTGGGATGAGCGCAACGGCGGCAACATCAGCTACATGCTGGAAGAGGCCGAAGTGGCGGAATATCTCGATCTCACGAAGGTGATCCGCACCATTCCCACCGGCTTTGATGCGACCGACTTGATCGGCAAGATCTTCATCGTGACCGGCACGGGTAAGTATTTCAAGAACGTGGAAGTGGATCCCGAAACCAATCTCGGTATCATCCGCATTGCGAAGGACGGTACCACCGCGGAACTGCTGTGGGGTTACAAAGACGGCGGCCGCTTCACGAGCGAACTGCCTGCGCACTTGATGAGCCACATGGTGCGTTTGAAGAAAGATCCCAACCACCGCGTGGTGATGCACACTCACCCCACGTACACCCTCGCGATGACGCACATTCATGAACTGGACGATAAGAAGTTCACCCACACCATTTGGGAGATGTGCACCGAGTGTATCGTGGTGTTCCCCGACGGTATCGGCGTGTTGCCGTGGATGGTTTGCGGCAACAACGAGATCGGCGAAGCCACCGCGAAGAAGATGGAAGAGTACCGCTTGGTCGTCTGGGGCTTGCACGGTATCTACGGTGCGGGCAAGGATATGGACGAAACCTTCGGCCTGATCGAAACGGTGGAAAAGGCGGCACAACTCTACATGTTGACGGCGCACATGCCTCATGTGAACACCATCCTTGATCCCGAACTCAAAGCAGTTGCGGATGCGTTTGGCCTTGACTATCGCAAGGATTTCTTGAATCTGTAAAACACAACGGTTAAGAAGACCTGCTGAAGACTGCTTCGGCAGGTCTTTTTGCGTCTGCAGATAATTCTTGCAACGACGGAAAATATATGGTATACTAATTGTGTATATATTTTTTGCAAGACAAGCAAGGAGGCTGTTATGATGGATAAATTGCTGAAATTATTGGATACCAACGCTCGCTTGACCGTGGCACAACTCGCCGCGATGTTGAACACCACCGAAGCGGATGTGGAACAAAAAATGGCCAAATTGGAACAAGACGGTGTGATTCGTGCCTATAAAGCGCTGATCGATTGGGAACGCACCGATCGCGAATACGTAACCGCGGTGATCGAGCTGCGTGTGACGCCGAAGCGGGATTACGGGTTTGAAGGCATTGCCGAAACGGTGATGCGGTTTGACGAAGTGGAAAGCGTGTATCTGATGTCGGGTGGTTACGATCTGCTCGTGACGGTGACGGGACGCACCTTTAAAGAGGTATCCATGTTCGTGGCGAAGCGCCTGTCCACTTTGGATTCGGTGATCTCCACCGCCACCCATTTTGTGTTGCGCCGTTATAAGGACAGCGGTGTGATGTTCTTGGGTGACCACAAGGATGAGAGAGGGGCTTATTAACCCATGGATTACGGTAAGGTGTTGAATCGGACGCTGGCATCCCTGCCGCCGTCCGGTATTCGCCGCTTCTTTGATATTGCAAATGAAGTGAAAGCGGATGATATGATCTCGCTGTCTATCGGCGAGCCGGATTTTGCCACCCCGTGGCATATCCGTGAAAAGGGTATTTCTTCGTTGGAACAGGGCAAAACGTGGTACAGCGCCAATGCAGGCTTATTGGAATTGCGTGCGGCGATCACGCGGCGTATTCAGCGGCTTTCGGGGGTGGAGTTTGATCCCCGCACCGAAGTGGTCGTGACGGTGGGCGGCAGCGAAGCGCTGGATATCGGCATTCGCGCGTTGGTCAACCCCGGCGACGAAGTGTTGGTGCCTTCGCCGAGTTTTGTGTGTTATGCGCCGTTGGTGTCGATGGCAGGCGGTGTGCCGGTGTCCATCGTGACCAAAGCGCAAAACGGGTTTCGCCTTACGGCAGAAGAATTGCGTGAAGCCATTACTCCACGCACGAAACTGTTGATCTTGCCGTTCCCGAACAATCCGACAGGCGCGGTGATGCGCCGCAAACATCTGGAAGCGATCGCGGATGTGTTGCGGGATACGGATATTATGGTGATCTCGGATGAGATCTACGGCGCGCTGACCTATGGTGATGCGCCGCACG
>JAZSHJ010000057.1:0-9319 GCA_045533175.1 Acutalibacteraceae bacterium | reverse complement strand
GAGGCAGCGAAGCATAAGCGGGGGCCGCGGTCGAATTTTCCCGAGCGACAGCGAGAAAGCAAATTTCGGGCACCGCAAACGGGCAAACGGTAATCCCAACCAACCGTTGTTTGAATAGCTTTCAAAAACGGGCGATCTCTGCCCGCCATCACCGCTTTATTCGCATGTGGACACGAGTTGAGTAAGAGTTTTGCGCTTCTTTTCACGCAGAGGATCGTCCTCTTTTGCATAACCGAGGGTGATTACCAACCGCACGGGATGGGACAACCCACACAATGCACGGAGCTTTTGATCGTCCAACCATCCCAAAATACAGGTGGACAACCCTTGCTCGGTAGCGGCCGCCGTGAGATACGCCGCTGCAATACCGATATCAATGGAACGATAATCGTTGCCTTTCACCCGTGAACCGACCGCCGCTGATTTCACATACGGCTCTTCCGAGATCACGATCATCACGGGCGCATCGGCGGTAAACTTGTTCATGCCCATACCCATGGTGGCTTTTGCCACCGCACGGGCCGCTTCTCCGCGGCACACGGTGAGGTGATACGGCTGTCCGTTACAGGCAGAGGGAGCCAATCGAACCGCTTGCAACACGGCTTGCAACTTTTCTTCCTCCACCCCACGGGCAGAGTCATAACTGCGGCATGACTGACGCTGAATGATCAACTCTTGAAAATCCATGGTTACAACCCTTTCAAAAATGCGGCAATCTTTTGAGCGAGGATCTCATGTCCCGCATCGTTCGGGTGCAATCCGTCGGGAACGTATCGTTCCTTGATGATCGGCACACGGGGTTGCATCCCGCTTACGGCATAGAGATCCAGCACGGGCAATGAGTAATATTCCGCCACTTCACGAATGATGTTCACATAGGTTTTCAACGTGCCGACATCCTCCGGCTTTCCGCCGTCGCCGCGCGGCGAATCCTCATTGCAACGGTGAAGCGGTGTAAGCACCACGATCGGAATATCCGGATAACGGTTAATCAACGTAGTATACAACGTATGCAACCCGCCGTAAAACGTGTAGGGATCGCGATCGTCCATAGTACCAAGCGGGGCGTCGCCGTGACCGAAATCGTTTGTGCCGCCGAATACCACGACGGCGTCTGCGTCCTCTTCCATTTCGGCGGTGCGCATAATGAAATCCAGATCGTGCCGTGCAGCGGAGGAAGGTACACGCTGTTTTGCCACGCGCGTGCCGCCGATACCGTAATTGCGGGCGATCACGCCGTAGTTTGCCGCCAAGAGATCGGTGAACTTTTTACCGTCGCCTGATGTACCGTGCCCTTCGGTGATGCTGTCACCAAGGAAATTGATCTTTGCATTTTTGAGTTCCATTACAATCACCCTTCTTTTTTCCTGAATATCACCAGTTTGCTGAAAATGTAGTTCAGCACCAATACCACGACTTGCAAGAAGACCTTGCAGACCATTTCGCCGCTGAGCGTGATGAACGGCAAAGCAAGCGTCCATTCGCCGAGCCCCATGATTCCGACGGTGAGAAGCAATCCCGCTTCCTCAAACAAATACGAAAACACGCGCGCCCCCACAAAAGCGGGCAACTCCCGCCGAACCACGGCAGGCGCCCAACTTTTACTTTCAAACACCCACAGCTTATTGGTGAAAAACGCGACCAGTACCGCCGCCACCCATGCGATGGTATTGGAAATGAGATACAAATCCTCCCCCAAGATCACATTAAACAGTTTGAACACCACCAAGTTGACCAGCGTGGTGATCGCACCGAAAAAGATATAAGAGATGGTTTCACGGTATTTTAAAAACAAGTTACGCATCTTGGACTTCCTTTCTATATCTATCCTATAAAATACCACACCGTCCGAAGGATTGTCAACCGTTTCAGAACAATCCGCCCACGAATCGGCAAAGCATACATAAAATGACACCGAGCAACGTGGGCATCAGCACCGCCACGGCGGTTTGTTTTACGCTGTGTGTCTCTTTCCACACAGTCAAACAAGTGGTGGAACACGGCCAATGAAACAGCGAAAACAGCACCATACACAGCGCCGTGATCGGGGTCCAACCGTTTTGCAGTAACACCTCATGCAACGCGGTATACCCCACCTCGCCCAACACGTTTCCGTTTTGATAGATCATCAGAAGAAGCGGCAGAACGATCTCGTTGGCGGGAAATCCCAAGATAAATGCAAACAGGATGGCTCCGTCCAACCCGATCCACCGCGCGGCGGGATCCAAAAACGCCGCGGCGTGTTGCATCAGCGGCGCACCGCCCACCGTCACGTTGGCGAGCAACCAGATCACCACACCCGCAGGCGCCGCCACCGCGGCCGCGCGGCCCAACACGAAGACGGTGCGATCCAACACCGAGCGCACGATCACCTGTCCCACACGCGGCACACGGTAGGGCGGCAATTCCAGCGCAAACGACGCAGGCATCCCGCGAAAGCAGGTTTTAGAAAGCAAGCGTGAACACAAAAGCGTCATTCCCACCCCCAACAACACCGCCGCCGTGAGCCACACCGCGGCTTTCAACGAACGGTTGGCCCCGCTTGCAAAGAACAGCGTGATGAGAGTGATAAGCAACGGAAAACGGCCGTTGCAGGGGACCAAACTGTTGGTCACGGTGGCCACGGCTCTTTCGCGCGGTGAATCCATGATGCGACACCCTGTTACCCCCACCGCATTGCAACCGAATCCCATACACATAGTGAGTGCTTGTTTGCCGCAACTGCACGCCCGTTGAAATCCGCGATCCAGATTAAACGCCACCCGCGGCAGATACCCCACATCCTCAAGCAGGGTGAACAGCGGGAAAAAGATAGCCATCGGCGGCAACATCACCGCCACCACCCACGAAAGCACCGTGTATGCGCCGTCCACCAACACTCCGCGCAACCACCACGGTGCCGAAAGATATGTGCACACCGTATTCAACTGTTCCCGCCCCCAACCGAAAGCCACGTTCAGCCAATCGGATATCCCGTTTGCACCGTAAACGGTGATCCACAACACAAGGCACAAAAGCCCCAGCATCAGCGGCACACCGGTCCACCGTCCCGTTAAGATACGGTCGATACGTCGGTCACGGCGGGTAGCCTTGGTTTCCTCAACAGTTACGGCATCCGCCGCGATCGCTTCGGCGTGCAACACCGCGCAAGCGGCAATCGCCTCCCCTACCCGTGATACGGACAGGCCGTTCTCTTCGGCCGCCGCCATCGCCGCCGCGCGCATATCCGCCGAAATCCCCGCCGTTTTTGCAAAACTCTCACATTCCAGCGCACGAAGTGCCACACCGCGCGGCGCGTCCATGCTCGCAAGCGCCGCTTCGATCGGGGCGGTATACCGCACAGGTTGCGGCGCGGGTGACGTGACAAGCACCTTCTCTACCGCCGAAAGCACGGTGACGACGGCGTGTTTGTCACGAGCACTTACCGTAACCACCGGCACACCGAGATCGGTTTCCAATTGGTGTTGATCCACCGTAATTCCTTTGGCGGCGGCTTCATCCATCAAATTGACACACACCACCGTGCGTGGACATTGTTCTATGATCTGCAACGCCAATATCAAACTGCGCGCCAAACACGTAGCATCGCACACCGCCACCACCACGTCGGGAGATTCACGGTATAAGTAATCGCGGGCCACCGCCTCTTCCGATGAACGCGGGGTGAGAGAATATGTGCCCGGCAGATCCACCACACGAACGGGGCGTTTTCCGCGACGACACACGCCTTCAGCCGATGCCACGGTTTTCCCCGTCCAGTTTCCCGTGTGTTGGTGCAATCCCGTCATGGCGTTAAACAACGTACTTTTCCCAACATTGGGATTTCCCGCTAAGGCAACGGTTATCCCCGCCGTTTCGCGTTTCATCCTCCCACCTCTTCTCTTTTCACCGTGATGGTGGCCGCATCCGTGCGGCGCAATGCCATCACAGTACCGCGCACAACGTATGCCGCGGGATCTCCCGACGGACTTTGAAACACACATTCCACCGCCGTGCCTTCCACCATTCCCATATCCCAAAGGCGATGCCGCATCCCTTCTTCTGTGTGCAACGCCGCCACGGTCGCGCGTTCACCCGCCTTCAAGTCGGCCAACGTACAATCTCCGTTATTCATAGGCATTCGCTCCCTTTCATACACATTAGATGGCTATTCTATCCTATGCCCGGATGTAAACAGAGGTACGTGTGAAAAAATATGCTGATTTTGTATTTTTTGTTTTGCGTTTTTAAAAGGAATGTGTTATACTAGAGTAAAAATGCAAAGAAAGGTGAGTAACGGTATGAAAAACGTGACCGTCGATGGCTTGAACATTGCCTATTTCGACTGCGGCGAAGGTCCGATCGTCTTGTTGTTGCACGGTTGGGGCGCTCCTGCCGAAACCTACCGTTTAATTATCGACCACCTTTCCGCCTACTGTCGTGTGATCGCACCCGATCTGCCCGGTTTCGGCGGATCGCAAGAACCGCCCGAACCGTGGACATCCACGCGGTATGCCGCTTTTGTGAACGCATTTGCCGCCGCATTGGATATTCATGAAGCGGTGTTGATCGGCCACTCCAACGGCGGGCGCATTGCGTTGCATCTGCTGGCGGAAGAATGTGCCTTCACGGTGAAAAAGGCGATTTTGATGGATGCGGCGGGGTTAAAACCGCATCGCGGCTTCTCGTATTATCGCAAGGTATACACCTATAAAGCGGCCAAATGGTTTTTCTCTCTCCCCGGTGTGCGCACCTTGTTCCCCAATGCGGTGGAAAAGGCACGCAACAAACACGGCTCTGCGGATTACCGCAACGCCTCCCCCATCATGCGTCAAAGTATGGTGTTGGCGGTGAATCAAGATCTTTCGCACCTGCTTCCGCTTGTAAAGGCGTCCACCTTGCTCATCTGGGGCGAGAAAGATACCGCCACCCCCCTTTGTGACGGGAAGAAGATGGAAATGTTGATTCCCGATGCGGGGTTGGTCACGTTGGCCGACGCGGGACATTTCGCCTTTGCCGAACGGTGGGGACAATGCCGCCGTGTGTTGGATTCCTTTTTGAAATAATCGAATCGGGAGTTGATATTCCGTGTTACCGCTGATTCTTAAAACGGCTATGCTCGCCGCCGCGGCACTCTGTTACGGTGTACAGGCGGTATACTTTACACATATGTTTCAGTTGAATTCCTATCGCGACGAACGGTACATGCGTTGGTGCAACGAAAACACCGACCGTCTGATATCTCCCAAGCGGTTGCTTCCGCTTGCGTTGGCGGTGTTGGGGTTTATTTCGTTGAACGATACGGTACGGATCGGCATCGCGATCGCCATGTTGCTGGTAACCACCTTGCTGAATTGGCCGAAAAAGGCCAAAAAACCGTTGGTCGTCACCGCCCGCGTGAAGCGTTTGTTTGCGGTTGAAGGATTGGTTCTTGCATCAGCGCTCCTCGGCACGTGGTTCTTCAACACCTGGCGGGCGCTGTTGTTGCTCGGATTGTTTTGCAGTATTGTGTGGTTTTGGGTGCGTATTTCGGCATTTATCGCCGCCCCTGTGGAAAAGGCGATTGCCAATCGTTATATTCAAGACGCCCGCCGCCGCATGGAGGAACGAAAGGACCTCACCGTGATCGGCATCACGGGAAGTTACGGTAAGACCAGCACGAAAGTGTTTCTGCACGCGTTGCTGTCGGTCAAATATAACGTGTTGATCACCCCCGAAAACTTCAACACCACGCTCGGCGTGGTACGCACCATCCGTGAGCATTTGCGTCCCTCGCACCAGATCTTCATTGCCGAAATGGGTGCAAAAAATGTGGGTGATATCAAAGAGATCTGCGATCTGGTGCATCCCGCACACGGTGTCATCACCTCCATTGGTGAACAGCATTTGGAAACCTTCGGCAGTTTGGAAAACATCATCTCCACCAAGTTTGAATTGGCAGACGCTCTGCCCGAAGACGGCATGTTGTTTTTGAATACGGATAACGAGCACATCCGCGAACAAAACCGCCGTTCCGTGGGTTACGGATTGGAATACGGTGATTACAAAGCCGAAAACATACACATCGACCAAAACGGTACCCACTTTACGGTGGTGACTTCCGCCGGGGAAAGAGCCGATTTCACCACCCGTCTACTCGGTTCACACAACATCCAGAACTTGGTGGGATGCATTGCGGTGGCGCACCGCATGGGCGTGGCACTCAAAGACATGGCGTATCCCATTCGTCTTTTGAAGCCGGTTCCCCACCGCTTGCAACTGTTGCCCAACGGATTTATCGACGATGCGTACAACTCCAACCCCGCCGGATTCCGTGCGGCATTGGATGTGCTGAAAGCGTTTGATACCCAGCGTGTATTGGTCACCCCCGGTATGGTGGAACCCGGTGAACGACAGGAAACACTCAACCGCGAACTGGGACAATACGCCGCCGACTGCTGTGACTACGCTATCTTGGTTGGTGAAAAGCAAGCGCCGCCGCTGAAAGCGGGACTGTTGGAGGGCGGTTTTGAAGAATCGCGTTTGTTTGTGGCCGCCACACTCAACGAGGCGCTCGCCATTCTGGCGGCGTTACCAAAAGCAAACGGTCGCACCGTGTTGCTGGAAAACGACCTACCGGATAATTTCTGAGAATCATTACTCTGAGAGGAGTTGTTTTGTTATGAAGACCAAAGTGGCCGTGCTGTTCGGCGGCAAAAGTGTGGAACACGAAGTATCCATTATTTCGGGTTTGCAGGCGTATCACGCGCTTGACCGCGAACACTACGAACCGATTGCCGTGTATCTTTCCAAAGAGAATGCATGGTATGTCGGCGAAGGCATTGATAAGATCGAATCCTATAAAAACATGAACGCGTGTTTGGATGCTGCCACGCGTGTGGTTCCCGTGGCCACCGCAGACGGAGTGGCACTGCAGCGTTTTCCGCAAAAGAAATTCGGCAACAACACGGTGGCAACCTTTGAAGTGGTGCTTCCCGTGGTGCACGGCACCAATGTGGAGGACGGCACGCTGATGGGCATGTTGGAAATGCTGGGTGTTCCCTATGCCGCGTGTGACGTGACCTCTTCGGCGCTCGGTATGGATAAGTTTGCCATGAAGGCGGTGCTGAAAACGGCCGACCTTCCCGTACTGGATGCACTACAGTTCCGCGGCCGCGCCTGGGCGGCGGACAGCGATGCTGTGATGGATACCGTTGAAGCGCGCTTCCCCTATCCCGTAATTGTGAAACCGGTCAACCTCGGCTCGTCGGTGGGCATTGCGATAGCACACGACCGCGCCTCTTTGCGTGCCGCAATGGATGATGCTTGCACCTTTGCCGATCGTATTTTGGTGGAAACCGCAGTACAGAATCTGCGGGAGATCAACTGTGCGGTGTTGGGCGATGCAGATGATGCGATCCCCTCGGTGTGTGAACGTCCCATCAATTCGGACGAAATTCTTTCTTATAAGGATAAGTATATTGCGGGCGACAAAAACGGCGGCGGCATGAGTTCGCTCAAACGTATCTGCCCCGCAGACATCCCCGACGAACTCACCGCGCAGGTACAAGATCTGGCGGTCAAAACCTTCAAAGCACTCGGATGTTGCGGCGTATCCCGCATTGATTTTTTGAACAATACCGAAACGGGTGAGCTGTACATCAACGAAATCAACACCATCCCCGGTTCCCTCGCGTTTTACCTCTGGGAAGCTTCCGACCTTGCCTTCCCTGCTTTGCTTGATCGTATGATCACCTTGGCATTCAAACGCAAGCGTGACCGCGAGGCGCTGAATTTCAGCTTTGAGACCAATATTCTGGATGGTTTCGGTGGTGCAAAAGGCGCTAAAGGCAAAGCATGATTCAAAAGTGAAAACGTAAAGGCTGTTCCCCTTACGGAACGGCCTTTTTACGTTTCTTGGCATTGTGCGCAAAGAAACGCGCCTTTTTTGGTGATTATGTAGAATCGCGTTTTTACCACAATATCTTGTGTTTTGGTGTTGACATGCAAAACAAAATATGCTAAAATGAGCAAGCATCGATAAAAGGAGATATGCGCGCTTATGAACATTCAAGGGTTTCAAAAACTGACACTCCTGGATTATCCGGAGCACATGGCCTGCACCGTTTTCACCGGCGGTTGCAACCTGCGCTGTCCCTTTTGTCACAACGCTGTGTTGGTGCGTACCGTCACCACCCCCGCTGTGAAGGAAGAGGAGATTTTCCGCTATCTGGAACAGCGAAAAGGCGTGTTGGACGGTGTGTGCTTGACCGGAGGCGAGCCGTTACTGCAAGCGGATATTCTTCCCTTTATTCAACGTATTAAAGACATGGGATATCTGGTGAAGCTCGACACCAACGGTGCACTCCCCAAACGGTTGGCCGACGTGCTGAATGCCCGGGCGGTGGATTACGTCGCAATGGATGTGAAAAGTTCGCCCAAAGGGTATGCGGTCGCTACCGGCGGTGTAGGCGACATCACCCCGTTTGAAGAGAGCATGCGTCTTTTGCGGGAAAGCGGCGTGCCGTATGAATTCCGCACCACAGCAGTGAAGGGACTTCACACAATGGACGACTTTGAAGCGATCGCCCGTTGGCTCAAACCCGAAGATCCGTATTTTATCCAACAGTTTGTGGATTCCGGTGAACTCCTCGGCGAAGGCTGCACCGCCTTTTCGCCCGATGAGATGAAGAGTATTCTTGCAACGGTGCAACAGCGTCTCCCCCGCGCATCCTTGCGCGGAGTTTAACACTATAACGAAGAGAGGTATGTGTATGTATCGCGTAAACAAACGTGACGGAAAGACGGCAGAATTTGACATTTCCAAGATCTCCGTTGCCATCAAAAAGGCATTTGAAGCCTGCGACCGTCAATTCAACGACAACATCATCGACTTTTTGGCCCTGAAGGTCACCTCGGATTTTGAACCGAAGATCGAAAACGGCATTGTGGAAGTCGAGGACATTCAGGACAGCGTGGAAACCGTCCTGGTGCAGGCGGGTTATGCCGATGTGGCGAAGGCGTACATCCTGTATCGCCGTCAGCGCGAAAAACTGCGTAACATGAAATCCACCATTCTGGACTACAAAGAGATCGTGGATCAGTATGTGAAGAGCATCGACTGGCGTGTGAAGGAGAACTCCACCGTGACCTATTCGGTCGGTGGCCTGATCCTCAGCAACTCGGGTGCGATCACCGCGAACTACTGGCTGTCCGAGATTTACGATGACGAGATCGCGAACGCGCACAAGAATGCGGACATCCACATTCATGACCTCTCCATGCTGACGGGTTACTGCGCAGGTTGGTCGCTCAAGCAGTTGATCGAAGAAGGTCTCGGCGGCGTGCCCGGCAAGATCAC
>JAZSHJ010000006.1:0-6393 GCA_045533175.1 Acutalibacteraceae bacterium | reverse complement strand
CGGCGGTGCTTTCGCCGCTGACCAATTTGCTCGCGCAACCGCTTGCCACGGTGATCGTGGGTGCGGGAAGCGTGGGTACGCTGCTTTTGTGCGTGCCGTGGCTTGCCTTCGTGGGTGCGCCGCTTGTGTTATCGGCGGGTGTTGCCGCCAAAGGCCTGTTGCTGATCGGACGGGCGGCGGCCGCGTGGCCGCTGGCGTTTTTGCCGCTTAGTCGGCCGTATCTTGTGGTGTGGGCATTGGCGGTGCCGTTTGCTTTGTTGCTCGGATGGTATCTTCTGAAAGGCCGCGGTATGCGCATTGCCGCCGTTTCGTTGGCGGTTGCGCTGTGCTTATCCTCTGCCGTGTATCACATCGGTATGCGGGGCGTAACCACCGTTTCCACTTATAATACAAGAAGCGGTACGGTGGTGGTTTTGACACGGGACGGTGAGTACGCGGCCGTTGCAACGGGGGACACCGCCGCCGAAACCGTGGCCGCCGTGATGAAGCGTTGCGGGGTGAAAACGTTGGACTTTCTGCTGTTTGTGCGGGGAGAAGAAGCGACGTATATGAAGAACGTAGCGGTGGATGTACTTTCGTCGCGTGAGAAGGATGCGTGGTCGTTCACGCCTCACAGGACGACGTTGTGGGAGGATACTGCACTTTCGTTCCACAAAGGTTGGTGCCGCCTCGCGGTGGGAGAACATACGCTGTTGATCGCACCGTGCGCAGGTGACGTTTCGGCGTTGACGCAAGAACACCGAACGGCGGAATTGGCGATATTCGACCGTATACCGCCGCAAGGGGTGGAAACGCTTGCGCTGTCACGGGCGATTCTCAGTTGCAGCGAAAAGCAACTGCCGCAGGTCACGCGTTCGATGATGTGGGGTGTGTATCCCATTGATGTGGCCGTCGATGAGGCGGTGACGATAAAATTACGATAACTGCATGGGAGGGGTGCTGTATGGCGTGGAATGAAGAGACGCTGAAACATCATATAAAAACGGAAGAGTTGCGTCCCGTATACGTTTTGTACGGCGAAGAATCCTATTTGGTGGGGCAATATGCCGATAAGTTGCGCCGTCGTGCCACCGACGGGGAGGATGACTTGGATTCCTTCAATCTGCACCGCTTTGATGGGTTGAAGTGCCGTTTTGATGAGATTGAAGAGGCGGCCGAAGCGTTGCCGCTGATGGCGGAACGCACCTGTGTGACGGTGCGGGATTACGATGTGGCCGCCAACGGCGATACCCATGACCGTTTGCTTTCGTTGCTTCGTGAGCCGAACGAAAGTTGCGTACTGATCTTTTATTTCGACGCGGTGAAGGTGGCTCCCACCAAAAACGAACGGTGGAAGAGCTTCCTTGCGGCGGCGGAAAGCGGCGGCGCGGTGGTGAAATTGGATAAACGTACACCCGAAGAAGTGGTGCGCATGTTGGTGACGGGTGCCACCCGTCGCGGGACGACGATGAAAACGGATACCGCCCGTTTGTTACTGGAATGGTGCGGAAACGATCTGCATTTGCTGCTGTGTGAGTTGGATAAACTTGCGGCACTTGCCGACGGCGGCGAGATCGACCGCACATTGGTGGAACGTGCCGCTACCCGCAATTTGGAATCGCGGGTATTTGAACTTTCCAAAGCGATTCTCAAAGGGCAATACACTGCGGCGTATGAAGTGCTTCGCGCCCTGTTTGCACAAAAGGAAGATCCCATTATGATCAACGGTGTGTTGGCCTCGGCGTGGGCGGATCTGTACCGCGTGAAGGCGGCGGAAGCGGCGGGCGAACAGCCCACGGCGGTTGCGGCGGTATATGCGGGGTATAAGGGCAAGGAATTTCGCCTGCGCAATGCCGCGCGGGATGCGTCCCGACTTTCGGTGGCGGCATTACGGGAAGGGTTGCAGGTGTTGGCGGAAGCGGATCGCCGTTTGAAGTTCACCCCCGCCGACGGACACATAGTAATGGAGGAAACCGCCGCACGGCTGATTTTGCTTACGCGGCGGGGAAGTTGAGAATGTTGCGTTTGCGTGAAGCAGTGGTGGTGGAAGGCAAACACGATGCGGTGCGGCTTTCGCAGGTAGTGGATGCGCCTATCGTGGCCACCAACGGGTTTCGGATTTTTAAAGATAAAGAGCAGATGGCATGGCTTCGCCGCTTGGCGGCTACCCGCGGGTTGGTGATCCTCACCGACAGCGACAGCGCGGGGCTTTTGATACGCCGTCATTTGTGCGGGTGCATTCCGCCTGCACAAATCAAGCAGGCGTACGCGCCGTGTGTGGTGGGGAAAGAACGACGCAAAGCGCACCCGTCAAAAGAAGGACTTCTTGGTGTGGAAGGGATCGATCCTGCGGCGTTGGAGGCGGCATTGCGCCGTGCGGGCGTGACGATTGAAGGAGAGGATTTCCCCCGCCCTGTCGCGTGGATGACCAAGGCGCGGTTGTTTGCCGACGGACTCAGCGGCACCGCCGACAGCCGGCAGCGGCGGGAAGGGTTGCTCGCGTTGTGGGGGTTGCCGCCGTATCTTTCCGCCAATCGGTTGATCGAAGTCATCAACCTCACGGTAAATGAAGAAGACTATTGTGAAGCATTGAAAAAGGTTTCGGTTGGATAACCGAAACCTTTTTTTGTTGCCATAAGGGGATAAGCCTTGCGCATAGGATGTGGTGAGGTGATGTTACATGTGGATGACTATTTTGGCTTCGCTGTCGCATTTGATGTTCTGGGCGTTGCATATTGTGAATCCCGGCACGTTTCCGCGTCCGCTGACCGCCGCGCAGGAGAAAGAGGCGTTGGTCGCGTTTAAAGAACACGGTGACCGCACGGCACGAGGGAGGTTGATCGAGCACAATTTGCGGCTGGTGGCGCACATTATTAAGAAGTACTACAGCAACAGCGATGAGGCAGACGATCTCGTTTCCATCGGTACGATCGGACTTATCAAAGCGGTGGACACCTTTGACCACACCAAAAACGTGCGGCTTACCACCTATGCATCGCGATGTGTGGAGAATGAGATCTTGATGTATTTTCGTGCCAAGCGGCGGCGGGCGCAAGATGTGTCCTTTTCCGAACCAATCGACACCGATCGCGACGGCAACGAGTTGACGTTGTTGGATGTGGTGGCGGGAGAAGATACGCTGTGCGAAGATCTGGAAACCAAGGTAAACGGCGAGAAAATACATCGGTATCTTTATGAGGAGTTGGATGAACGCGAACGGGAGATCATCGTGTTGCGCTACGGCTTGGCGGCCGACCCGCTGCCGCAAAGGGAGGTAGCACAGAAACTGGGTATTTCCCGTTCGTACGTGTCCCGCATTGAAAAGCGGGCGTTGGAAAAATTGCGGATACGGTTTGAACGCGGCGACAAATAAAAGGAACACCCCGCACGGGGTGTTCCTTTTATTTGTAAATATGCAGTTTTTCGAGTGTTCGCACCAGTTTGGAACCAAGCGGTAACGACAGCATTTCGTCCCGCGTGAACATGTGGGTGAACACGATGAGTGCCACATACAGGACCACGCCCACGGCAACGGCCGAAACGGTGGCGATGGTGTTGCCGACCGTGTCGACAATCAGGCGATGCGTGCTGTACACAGCGGCGCCCATCACTCCGCTGCACAGCGCGGGTTTGAGCAGGTGATGCCACCATTTCAGATGCAACGGTAAGCGGTTACGCAAGGCGACAAATACCAGCACGAATACCGCCGCATCGCACACAATGGAACTGATGACCGCGCCGTATACGTGAATGGCGGGGTTGCGGATGAGTGTCCAGTTGAGCACCAGTTTGATGACCGCACCCACGGCCAAGGCGGCGGCGGGTAGGCGTACTTCGCCCAGACCGTACAAGCCGCCGTTGATGATGCAGGTGAGCGCCAAAAACACAAGCGGTACGGTGGACAGCGCCAACAGCCCCGCACCGTCCGATACGGTGGGATACAGCATTTGCAACACGGGGGCGGCCAGCACGGCAAGCCCCACGGCACAAGGCAACACGATCACCAGCGAAGCGAACAGCGAGAAGGAGAGCTTGTTGCCCGCCAGTTTGCGGTCGTGCTTTGCGACCGCCGCCGACACGGCAGGAACCAGCGCGGTGGAAAAGGCGGTGTTCAGCGCCAGCGGCAGGTTGATGATGGTGCTGACTTTGCTGAGCATGCCCGCTGCTGAAGCGGCCATGGATTCGAGCTGTTCGGTACTGCTTACGGTGGCGGCATAGGCCGCTTGGATGCAGTTGGTGATGGTGAAGGAATCGATAAAGTCGTTGAGTGCCGAAATGAGTGAGCCCACCGCCATGGGGATGGACAGCGCCAAAATGATGTGTAACAATTCACGGGTGGAGTGCTGTTCGGTGGGGACGGTTTGTTCCGCACAGCCGCGGCGAATGTCCCGCCGTCGCCGCCAATAGAAAAGGCCGAGATAGATACACGCGACGGCCACCGATGCGCTGGTGGATACGTTGCCTGCCGCCGCCATCACCGCCGAGCCGCGCCCGATGCAGAGATACACAAAGACAATGGACAGCACACAGTTGAAGAATTGCTCCACCACCTGCGAGGTGCTGGTGGCTTTGAGCGAACCGCGCCCCGAAAAGTAGCCGCGCAACACCGCCGCGAGAGAAGCAAAAAACACGGCGGGGGCAAGAGCTTTCATGGTATAAGCCACGTCGGGAACATCCAGAATCACCGCGGCGATGAAATCTGCGCCGAAATACAAAAGGCAGGCGGAAACGAAACTGATGGTGAGGAACAGCCCCATGCATACTTTCAGTATCCGTTGTGAGCCGCGATGGTCACCCGCGGCGAGGCGTTCGGATATCAGTTTGGCAATCACGTTGGGAACACCGATGCTGGAAAGGGTGAGCAACACCGAATAGATGGTGTACCCAATGGAATAGTAGCCGTTGCCTTCGTTGCCGAAGCCCTCGATATTGATGATCACGATGCGGTAGATCAGTCCCATCACTTTGGTGATGAACTGTGCCGCCATCAGCATCATAACGTTTTTGGCAAGCGAGGTGTTGCGTTCTCGCTCGAAGCGGGTTGTGTTAGACATAGCGTCATCCTTTACTTTAAGATGCGGGCTGTAAGCGGGTTTTCCAGCAAAAAGCCCTCACGCGATAAGCGAATACCTGCCGTGTCGCAGGTGACAAGTTGCGGCGGCAATGCAGCGGCCGCCGCACGCCACGCGGCGGGAATGGGCGTGCCGAAACGGGCGGTGAACGCCTCTTCGCGCAAACCTTCGGTCAGACGCAGGCGCAACATGGCGTATTCGATGGGAGAGGCATCGCCCACGGCGGTGCCGTTGAATTCGGGGATTGGCGCTTCTCCGCGCAAAAAGGCGTGCAGATCACGCGGAAAAGCAAAACGCCGACCGCCCAAAAAGGAATGGGCGGCAGGGCCGAGCCCTATGTAGTCTTCGCTGTTCCAGTATTTGAGATTGTGGCGGCTCTCATACCCCGCCACCGCGAAGTTCGAGATCTCGTATTGCCGAAACCCCGCCGCTTCGGCCGCTTCGCACGCGAGCAAGTAGCGGTCGGCGGTGTCGTCCTCGTCCGGCAGGGCGAGGGTATCCTGCACGGCGGCAAAGGGGGTGTGCGGTTCGATCTTTAAAAGATAGGCGGACAGATGCTTGGCATCGAGGATGCGGGCCAACGCAACCGCTTCTTTCACCGATTCTGCGGTTTGTGCGGGGGTGGCCAGCATCAAATCGAGCGACAGATTGTGAAGCCCTGCGGCGTGGGCATCCTCCACCGTGCGAAAAAGATCCGTCATGCGGTGTCGGCGGCCGAGGGTAATAAGTTCCTCATCCCGTGCCGCTTGCATCCCGAGCGACAGACGGTTGCCGCCTGCCGCCGCAAAAGCGCGGAAGGTGTCACGCAAATTGTCGGCAGGATTGGCTTCAAGCGTGATTTCTGCCCTCGAAAGAGTGAAGCGTTTGGCCGCATGTTCGATCAGCGCGGACAGTCGTTTGCCGCCGAGCAGGGACGGCGTGCCGCCGCCGAAATAGAGGGTGTCGGCCGTCGTGTTCACGTGGGCGGCGGCGCGATCCATCGCCGCACACAAGGCGGCGGTATAGCGATCGAGCAACTCCTCATCGAACTGCGCGGTGGAATAAAAATCGCAATAAGGACATTTGGACACGCAAAACGGCGTGTGAAGATATATACCGAGCATACGTGTGTTCCTTTGCTGTTGGTGATGTGGGGACGCGGTGAGGCGGGGGGTGTCACCTCATCCGCCCCTGCGGGGCACCTTCCCCTCAAGGGGAAGGCTTTGGTGGCTTGTGAGAAGGGTGACAAACCAAAACTTCGGGAAGTTGAGTGCGAAGCACATTTTGAGGGACGTTTTGGTGGTTTCGGCTTGGCCGAAATGGCAGGCGGGAGACTGACAAACCAAAACTCCGGGAAGTTGAG
>JAZSHJ010000114.1:0-4967 GCA_045533175.1 Acutalibacteraceae bacterium | reverse complement strand
ATGGTGACGAAGCGGCGCTCACCTATTTGGATGCTGTGACGCTGGTAATCAAGCAGGGCGACCGTGAGGTGTATCACGGACCGTTTACCCGTATTATGGATCCCGATCGCGCCCCCATCGCATTTGCGGGAGTGCCGGCGGGACAGAGTCGGCAGTTGCATCTGTCGGTTTCCTGCGATTTCACCTACAGCGGGGCGGTGCCATCCTATGAATCCATCGTGTGGACATTTGAACCGTCGGTCGCTCCCTTGGTGACACAGCCGAGTAGCGCGCCGATGCAACCCGTTCCCGCTACCGACTGGTCGATGGTGGCAAAAATTGCCGCCGTGGCATTCGGGGTGCTGGTGCTCACGTGTGCGACCGTGGCCGTGATTAGAATGCTGCGCAAGAAGATCAAACGATAATAATGAAAGAGGTCTGTGCAATTCGCACAGACCTCTTTCATTATTGCGGAATAAAGCCTTCAAAAATGAAGCCTTCAAAATCCTTGCGATGATGTTCGATCTCTTGTTGAGAACGGAAGGTCCACCCAATTGGTTGTGCACCAAGGAGAGTACATAACCGCAAGCAAGGATGCCACGCACCGTAGTAACCGTAGGACACGAAATCGGGGCGGGCGATCACGTTGAACAACAGACACCCGACTAACTTGTGCTTGAACGATTCTTTCAAGAACGGTTCGGCCAGTTGTCCGCGACACACATCGGGACGGTGCTTTTTATACCAGCGCAGTACGGTAGGATAGAAGGATTGAATAATGTATTCACCGTTATATTCCTCAAGGATCTTTTCAGCCGCTTCACACAAGGCGGCGGTGTTGCCTTTGTGAATTTTGAATTCGATCAACAGCGGCACACGCTCGTCCACAAGCGCCAACAGTTCCCGCAGGGTGGGGATATGCTCATCGCTGTTCTTCAAACACAGCGACTTCAGCGCGGAGAGCGTCTGTTCTTCCACCCGTCCGTCTACGCCGCACATGCGGGTGAGGGTGTCGTCGTGAAACACCACCACCTCGCCGTCGGCGGTGAGGTGAATGTCGCATTCGATAATGTATCCCGCTTTTGCCGCTGCATCAAAAGCGGGCAGGGAGTTTTCTGGACGGGCGGCATCGTGCAACCCGCGATGCGCCACAAAGGCACCGCGCAAGATTTCGCGTTGGGGATGATGCCGCCAGGCGGGAAACACCAAAACAAGGAAGAGAACCAATACCAGCCAAAGAACCGAAAGTATCCACACCATGAGTTAGTCCTCCGTATCAAAATTTTCCAACACCGACGCTTTCTTTTGCGGCTTTACGTCGCCGTGTTTTACAAGCGACATGGTGAGGAATGCGAGTGCCGAAAACGCCACGGCATAGGGGAACAGCACCGTGTAGCCCCATGGCAACGTGTCGATCAACAGACCGGACAACAGCGGAGTGACGATCTGCGCCGCCATGGAGAAGGTGTAATAGTATCCCGTATATTTACCCACGTCTGCACCGCTGCTCATTTCCACCACCATGGGGAAGGAGTTGACGTTGATGGATGCCCAACCGATACCCACCAACGCAAACAGCAGATAGATGATGGGGGTGGGTTTGGTGATGAAGAAGGCGGCGGCGTAACACACCGTCATCAGCGCCACGCCGAGCAACACCGCTTTCTTGCGGCCGATCGCACTCGAAAGGAAACCAAGCGGCACGAAGGCAGCAATGGCGGCCACGGTGGCAACCAACAGATAACCGGAAGATACGCTGAGATCGGCGCCCAGTACTTCCACACAGTAACGGGAGAACGCGGTGGTCACCGCATTATACGCGGCATACCACAAGAACACCGAAAGCAGAATCAGAATCAAACTGCGCAAAACGGGGCGGGGGAGTTTTTTGCCTTTTTCGGTATGCTCGAAGGCTGTTTCATCGTCGTGGATGTCGGCTTCGGCCACCACACGGTTTTCCTTCACCGTGAACACCATGATAAGCACCGTGACAAGCATAAAACCTGCTATCACGAAGAAGATGGGCAAGAAAGATTGGTCGGCACGGTAGATGCTCGCACCGTCCGCCGTTTTTTCACTCTTCAAAAGGAACATCATCATGACAGTGGCAAAAATACCGCCGATGTATCCCACCAAATTGATAATGGCATTGGCTTTGCTGCGCAACGGTTTTTCGGTCACGTCGGGCATATATGCCACCGCTGGTGTGCGGTAGGTGGCCATCGTCACCAACAACGCGATCAGCGTTACGGTGAAGCCGAGGAAGTGTTTCGCTTGCACAAAGAAGGCCATCACAACCATTAATACGACCGCCACAAGCGTTCCGAAGAGGATATAGGGAGTACGTTTTCCGAGCCTTGTGCGGGTGCGATCGGAAAGGGTACCGAACAACGGTAACATGAAGATCGCCAGAATGTTGTCGATCGACATGATGGCATTGGCTTCAAACGTTTTCAGCCCAAAGGTGTTTTCCAACAAAAAGGGGATCACTTGATCGTAGAATTGCCAAAAAGCCAAAATGGACATAAAGGCAAGGCCGATCAATACGGTGCGTTTGTAATTCAGTTTCACAGAACCCCTCCTAATTGTTTTCAAGATAGAGTTTTAAAGCTTCTGCGGATGTAATGGACATTCCCTTTACAGAGGCCAGTTCTTCCACCGAGGCGGCGCGGATGGCGCGCAAAGAACCGAAATGACGCAACAATGCCCGTGCACGTGCTTCACCGATCCCATCGGCTCGTGTCAGCACCGTGCCGATGCTGTTTTGCTTGCGTTTTTGGCGGTGATAGGTGATGGCAAAGCGGTGCACCTCCTCTTGAATGGAGGAGAGAAGGGTAAAGGCGGTGCGTTTGGAACGAATGGCGATCTCGCCGCCGTCGGCGGCAATAGCGCGCGTACGGTGCGCGTCGTCCTTGACCAATCCGTAAACGGGGATATCCAATCCGAAGCTGTCCACAATCGGGCGGCAGGCGGCCACGTGTCCCGCGCCGCCGTCCAACAGAATGAGATCGGGCTTTTTGCCGAATCCCGTTTTTTCTTCTTTGTGTGCGGTGTATTCGGTGAGGCGGCGATGCAGGATTTCCCGCATGGCGGCGTAATCGTCGCCCCCCATCGCTTCCCGCACGGTAAAACGGCGGTAGGCGGATTTCAGCGGGCGTCCGTTTTCAAACACCACCATTCCCGCCACCGCATCTTGCCCTGCGGTGTGTGAGATGTCGTAACATTCGATGTATTGCGGTGGGTGTGACAATCCCAAAAGGCGCGCCAGTTCGTCCAAGGCGGCCGCATCCCGCCCCGCCATGCCCACTTGCTGTGCAATGCGTTCGGCGGCGTTGTGACGGCACATCTCTACCAGTTTTGCCTGTTCGCCTTTTTGCGGTAACACCAACGAAACACGGCGCCCCGCAAGATCGCTCAACCATTCGGTCAACAGAGAGGTATCTTCACACTCTCCGTCCAGCGTCACTTGTGCAGGCGGTTTGCGCATGGTGTAATAGCGTTTTAAAAACTCCGATCGCGCGGCTGTGGGATCTTCGATCTCTTCCAGCAGAAAGTGTTCACGGTCGTACAAACTGCCGCCCGCAAAGCGGAACACCTCGAAACAAGCTGCCCCGCTGCCTTGCGCCAATGCAATGACATCCTGTTCCTTTACGTGGGACATTACCACTTTTTGCCGTTCATTCATACGTTTGATAGCGGCAATGCGATCACGCAGTTTGGCGGCTTTTTCAAATTCCAGTTGTTCGGCCGCTTCCTGCATGGCACATTCCAGATCTTTGAGGGTATCCGCACGTCCTTTTTGCAAGAACTGCAAAGCACCTTCCACCCGTTCGGCATAGGCCTCTTCGCTCACTTTGCCGGTGCAGGGCGCACAGCATTGTCCTATATGGTGGTTCAAACACGGGCGCGGCTGCGCCTTTTTGCCGTAGGTCAACGGTAAACGGCAGGTGGAAAGTCCATACACTTTACACGCTTCATCCACCGCCTGACGCACAGCATAGGAACTGACATACGGCCCGATATAGCGCGCATCGTCCGCTTCCTTCTGCAACACGCCCGCAATGCGGGAATACGGGGGCGGGGAAATGCGAATATAGGAGTAGCCTTTATCGTCTTTCAGCAGAATGTTGTATTTCGGGGCATATTGCTTGATCAGCGAACACTCCAACACCAACGCTTCAAATTCGCTGTCTGCCAAAATGTAATCAAAATTGTCCACTTGGCTGACCATGCGGCGCACTTTAACGGGGTGGTTGGTGTCCGAACCGAAATACTGGCTCACGCGGTTTTTCAGCGCCTTGGCTTTGCCCACGTAGATAATGCGTCCACGGGCATCTTTCATCAGATACACACCCGGACGAAGGGGGAGTGCCATGGCTTTTTTGCGCAATGAAATCCGTTTCTCATCGGGGTTAACCACGGCGCATACCTCCTTCTTAATCGATCAGATCATCAATAAACGACATCAGATTGTTGGAACGGGTGGCGGACATGTTATTGATAAAGATTACGTCGTCCACTTCGTTTTCAAGAACAAAGTCACAGAAATTTCCGTTGTAGTAGCGATAGTCCACCACATACACGGTTTCGTAATGCGAAACCAGGAAAGGAACAAACGCGTTTCCGAAAGATTCCTTCACCACCACACAGGAACTGCCGTCCGACAATGCGGTGTTTTTGATAACGCTGAACGGGTTGTCGCCGCCGATAAACGCAGAATACAAACTGCTCCTTTTCCAATCGGACACGTCTTTTACCACCGGCCAGTTGATAGTGTTCCCGCTGCGATCGGTAAATTTCATGGTGGTGGGATACAACGGGAAATAGGCGCGCAATGTGTCGGGGTTGTTGCCGAGTGCGGGGGCATTGCCCGTTTTGCTGTAAAGCGATCCGAGATACCCTTCGTAATCGCGGGTGGTATAATCGGTCAATGCGGGCACCGCCGTACCTTTCACTTCACCGAAGGCGGCATAAGCGTAATACGCACC
>JAZSHJ010000003.1:0-4025 GCA_045533175.1 Acutalibacteraceae bacterium | reverse complement strand
GTCCCAAGGGTTCGGCTGTTCGCCGATTAAAGTGGCACGCGAGCTGGGTTCAGAACGTCGTGAGACAGTTCGGTCCCTATCTGTTGTGGGCGTTGGATATTTGAGAGGATCTGTCCTTAGTACGAGAGGACCGGGATGGACGCACCTCTGGTGCACCAGTTGTCACGCCAGTGGCACAGCTGGGCAGCTACGTGCGGATTGGATAAACGCTGAAAGCATCTAAGCGTGAAGCCAGCCTCAAGATAAGATATCCCACTGATTTAATCAGGTAAGGTCCCAGGAAGACTACCTGGTAGATAGGCTGCATGTGTAAGCATGGTGACATGTTCAGCTTGGCAGTACTAATAGACCGAGGGCTTGACCTGACCAGACCAGTATACTCGAGCACTTTTGCAGGAGGATACCCGATGCAAGGGAGACCTCCGGTGACATCTTGACAGACTTCGTTATCTTTATTCAGTTTTCAGGGTATCAAACCTTGAATAGTTGGTGTCAATGGCGATGAGGGTACACCCGTTCCCATCCCGAACACGGCAGTTAAGCTCATCTACGCTGACAATACTTGGCTGGAAGCGGCCCGGGAAGATAGGTAGACGCCAACACAAACCTCCGCAGATTCTTCTGCGGAGGTTTTCTTTTTGTCTTTTTTTGGTCGGAGGTTGTTTTGGCACGGTTGCACACCTTGTCGGTGACGGTAGGGGCGGCAATCTGCCGCCTGGTTAATAACGTTATCAAATCGACAAAGGAGATTTTTATTACGAGGGTACCGAGCAACAAGGTCTCGGCACTTTCCCAAAATCTCCGATTTTGTTGAAAGGTGAGGTTCTTATATATGAAAGCAACAGGTATAGTTCGTAGAATAGACGACCTTGGTCGTGTCGTTATCCCCAAAGAAATCCGCCGCATGATGCGGATTCGTGAAGGCGACCCGTCACGAACAAACACCTACATACGAATCAACGGCAGCGTGTGCTCTGCCGTTGATTTTTTTGGTGTGGCGGTGTATAATTGGGATGACAAAGGAGTGATACCATGAAACAACAGAACTACCCTCGCGCGTTTTGGCCCACACTTGTGATCTTCAGTTTGGTGGGGCAGATCGCGTGGGTGGTGGAGAATATGTATTTGAACGTGTTCATCTACCGTATGTTTCACGCCTCGGCTGAGGCGATTTCTGCAATGGTGATGGCCTCTGCCGTGGCGGCGACCCTCACCACCGTGCTGATCGGTGCGCTGTCGGATAAAATAGGGCGGCGAAAACTGTTTATCTGTGGCGGGTACATTATGTGGGGCGTATCCATTATGGGATTTGCGCTGCTGCGGTTAGACGTGTTGTCGCCGCTTGTTCCCGCCACCGTATCTGCCGCCGCGGTGGGGGTGTCGCTTACCATTCTGCTCGACTGCGTGATGACCTTTTTCGGCTCGTCGGCCAACGATGCCGCGTTTAATGCGTGGCTGACCGATGCGACCGACGAGGCGGGGCGCGGTGCGGCGGAAGGCGTGAACGCCATGATGCCGTTGGTGGCGATACTGGCGGTGTTCGGCGGGTTTATGGCGTTCGATCTTACCAAAGCAGACAGTTGGACGGCGATTTTTCTCATTATCGGCGTAGCAGTCTTACTTATTGGCGTGGCAGGCCTGTTTTTGATGCGGGAAACGGCGGTGAAACGCCCCGAAAATGCGCGGTATTTTGTCAATATCGTGTATGGATTCCGCCCCTCGGTGGTGAAACAAAACGCGCGGCTGTATCTCACGTTGTTGGGGTTTGCGGTGTTCGGCATCTCCATTCAGATCTTCATGCCGTATCTCATTTTGTATTATAACGTGTCGCTTGGTATGGACAATTACGTGCTGATTATGGCCCCCGCTGTGATCACAGCATCGGTGGTGACGGCATGTTACGGGCGATTTTACGATCGCGTGGGGTTCAAGCGCGCGGTGATTCCCGCCCTGTTGATGTTGGGTTTCGGATACGTCTGCCTTTATTTCTTCCGCAACACCGCCATGGTGTTTATCGGCTCGCTTTTCATGATGAGTGGCTATCTCAGCGGATCGGCGGTGTTCGGCGCGATGATCCGCGACTGCACCCCGCGCGGCAAGGCGGGCATGTTTCAAGGGCTGCGTATCGTGGGACAGGTGCTGATTCCCGGCGTGATCGGTCCTGCCGTCGGGGCGGCGGTGCTGAAAAATGCCGCCACGGTGCTGAATGACGACGGTACGTCCTCATTTATCCCCAACGCCAACATCTTTTTGGCGGCTTTGGCGGCGATACTGCCGCTGATCCCGCTGTTGTGGGGGATGAGAAGAAAGGAGAAGGCACAATGAGCCACACGTTGTATACTGCCGCGGGCGAAACCCTTACGGGACAACCGTGGAACGTGTATCCCCGCCCGCAAATGCGGCGGAACTCCTTTGTTTGCTTGAACGGCGAATGGGATTTTTCGGTTGGGAAAGAAACTTACGACCGCAAGATTTTGGTGCCTTTCTGCCCCGAATCGGTATTGTCGGGCGTGGGAGAGGTGTTCCCCGAGGAGGCGGTGCGCTACTATCGTCGCACCTTCACCCGGCCTGCCGATTACGAAACGGGGCGGGTGTTGTTGCACTTCGGTGCGGTGGATCAAACGGCACGTGTGCAATTAAACGGTCACGCGGTGGGGGAACATCGCGGTGGGTATGAGGCGTTTTGGTTCGATATCACCCCGTTTTTACAGGAGGAAAACACCCTTACGGTGGCGGTGGAGGATCACCTTTCCGACCGTGTGTTGCCGTATGGCAAGCAAAGCACCGCCCCCGGCGGGATGTGGTACACCCCCGTTTCGGGCATTTGGCAGACGGTGTGGCTGGAATGCGTACCCGAGGAGTATGTTCGCGGATTGAAGATTGACGTCACGTTAAATTCCGTGACCGTCACGGTGGATGGTGCGACGGATGGTACCCTGACGGTGGGGGAACTTACCGCCCCGCTTAAAAACGGCAAGGCTACGCTTGCGATCCCGAATCCGCAACATTGGACTCCCGAAACTCCCCGTTTATATGAGTTTTCGGTTACCACCCCGACCGATCGGGTGGAATCGTACTTCGCGTTGCGCACCCTCACGGTGGAAACGGTGAACGGGATTCCTCGTTTGTGTTTGAACGGCAAGCCGTACTTTTTCCACGGATTGCTTGACCAGGGGTATTGGAGTGACGGGTTGTTCACTCCTGCTGCACCGGAGTGTTATGCCGACGATATTTTGCAGATGAAGGCACTCGGTTTCAATATGTTGCGTAAGCACATCAAGGTAGAACCCGCGCAGTTTTATTACGAATGTGACCGCCTCGGCATGGCGGTGTTTCAAGATATGGTGAACAACGGCGACTACCGCTTTTTGCGGGATACTGCCCTGCCTACCGTTGGATTTTTGCGGCGGAATGACCGTCGTTTACACCGTGGTCTTGCCACCCGTGAAGCGTTCGTCACAGGCATGGAAAGCACCGTGAAACAACTGCAAAATCACCCCTCGATCGTGTACTGGACCATCTTCAACGAAGGGTGGGGGCAGTTTTGCGGAAGTGAGATGTACAGGCACTTGAGAGAACTTGATGCCTCGCGGTTTATCGATACGACCTCCGGTTGGTTTCACGGGGCGGACACGGATGTGGACAGCCGTCATATCTACTTCCGTCGCCTGAAAATGAAGACCAAAACCAAGCCGCTTGTGCTGTCGGAATTCGGTGGGTATTCCTTCAAGCCTACGGGACACGTGTACAGCACGGACAAGACCTATGGCTATGGGAAAATGCAAAGCCGCGAGGAGTTTGCGGCGGCGCTTCGGCGGTTGTACATCGACGAAGTGATTCCGTTGGCGGCCAAAGGGTTGTGTGCTTCGGTGTACACCCAGGTGTCCGATGTGGAGGAGGAAACCAACGGATTGCGCAGTTACGATCGCCGCGTGGACAAGGTGTTGTCCGCAGAGTTTGCGGACGTATCTGCCGCCCTTTTAAATGTGCTGACATAACAAGACCGCCGTCGCTTCTGCGACGGC
>JAZSHJ010000047.1:0-2525 GCA_045533175.1 Acutalibacteraceae bacterium | reverse complement strand
ATTATGCCGTTTTCGGCGTGTTCGGATACGCCTCCTCTGCTTAAATCACTTTTTCAAAACGTCACGCCGATACAGCGGTGCGTATACCTCCGCATCCCGCGGAACACACCCCGCCACGCTGCCCGCACGCATCAATTCGGTGCATTTGCCGCAAGTAACACAGCATTTTTTCGGATCCATTGCGCCGCGTTGCAGGATGTCTTTGGCAAACGTCGGATAGGCAAATGCTTCCCGACCGAAGCCCGCCATATCGGCCCATCCCGCTTCCACCATGCCGGCCGCCATCTGCGGAGCGAACTGCCGCAAGTAGGAATGCCCCGAACCGATCACCCGCAGATCGGGGAAGGCGCGGCGCACCTCACCCACACAATGCGCCATTCGCGCCACACCGTGAAGCGGATGTTCTTCGGGCACGTAGCCGCCCTTGTCGTACGGACGGTTGACGTGCGGGTTCACATAGGGATTGCCGATGGTGAAATCGAGAAGCGACATTCCATACGTTTCGTGCAACAGCGACACCAGTTTTTTCGCTTCGGTCAAATCGGGGGTGAGCCCGCCTTCGGGGGCCACACCGAATCCGTACGGATAGGGGAATCCGTCGTACAAATTGATGCGCGCCGTGAGCATCAGATCGGAGGGAGCCACCGCTTTGACCGCCTCCACCGCTTCACGCAACAGACGTGAGCGTCCCTCAAAGTCCCCGCCGTAACGGCCGGGACGGGTATAAGCCGACATCAACTCGCTGAGCAGATAGCGGTGACAGCATTTGATATCCACCGCATCGAACCCTGCCTCTGCCGCCAGTTTGGCCGTTCGGGCAAACCGTTCGGGCAACGACGCAAGATAGTCATCACTCACAATGCGGGACGGATCGATCGGTGCGTTCTTTTCAAAAACAGGGTTTTGGTATGCAATCAGGGGAGCCGGCGTTCCCGTCGGCTTTGCATACCGCCCTGAATGGGTGGTCTGCAATACGATAAACGGGGAAAACCCGTTTTCTTTCATCGAGATCTCCCGCATCTCCTCCACCATGCGTTTGTAGGCATCCAAATTATCCGCCGTAATCATCAACTGACGGGGATTGGCACGTCCTTCCTGCGCCACCGCACAGGCCTCTGCCCAGATAAGCGAAGCCCCGCTTGCCGCAAAACGGCGATACCGCCGCAGGGTAAGTTCCCCGGGCGCGCCGTCGGCCGTGCCGTCGCATCCTTCCATCGGCTGAATGGCCAAGCGATTTTGCAACGTGACACCACCCACCGCAAGGGGGTGGCACAACACGTCGACGTTGTCCGACAGCGGCACACTCTCCCCCAACATCGTCAATTCGGTTTTCACATCGTCCAGCGATGCATAATGAAACGCACAATGCTCCATCGTGAAGCCTCCCGTTTATATTTCTCCGTGTACCATGTTATCACAATAACGGCAACTTGTGTCTGCAAGTCCTGTCGAAAAATATGTAAAATCTGCTTTTTTCAAAATTTTCCTTGCGTATTATCCTTATCCGTGATACACTCAAACTGTTGAATAACGCCCACACGGGAGGGATACCGCGATGGAGGAAGAACGCATTGTTTGTGTGTTTTCGGACAGCGCCGATTCCATGGAACAGCACTTCCACAATACACACGAATTAATTTATGTAAAAAATGGGGTGGCCCGCTTTCACATCGGCAACACTACATACGAAGTCGGTCCGCACACGCTGGTGTTTATCAGCCGTTTGGAAGAACACAGCGTGTCGGTCGTTTCGGCACCCTATCACCGTTGGTGGATGCGCATCACGGCAGAGCAGTTGGCCTCGGCCGTGGACGATGCCCGTCTGCGCACGGTATTTGATCGCCGCCCACCCGATTTTTGCCACGCGTTTGATGTGACGAAAGAAGCGGCCGACGTGGAATATGTCATGGAACAGATCGAAGCGGAAAATCTGGCCCCCCGTTCGTTTAAACGCCATCGGATCGCCGCGTTGTTGCAACTGCTTCTTATCACCTGTTACCGTTCCAAGCGAGAGCAATTCCCCTTGCCCGCCCACCACGTGAGCGACACGGTGTTGCGGGTGCAAGCCTATCTGGACGCCCATTTCAGCGAGGACATTTCGCTCGAAACGCTGGCGCGGGATTTTTACCTCAGTCCATCATATCTCTCCCACGCATTTCGCGACTGGACGGGATACAGTCCCAAGCAGTATTTGGTGCTGTGTCGCCTTTCCTACGCACGCGAATTGTTAGTCACCACTCCGCAAAGCGTGTCGCAGATTGCGGTGCGTTGCGGCTTCGGGGATGTGAACAACTTTATCCGCACCTTTCGCAAGCACACCGATACCACCCCTGCGGAATACCGTCGCAACGCCGACAAGAAACTCTACGAACCGTAGAGTTTCTTTCCTTTTTTATTAAAATTCTACGCTTCGTATCTCGCAGGTATAGGTTTACGAACCGCACCGTTTTGTATTATAATGGACTCATAACACAGATATTGTGTAAGGAGGGAACGACATGGATGCCAAAACGGTAGGCAAGACC
>JAZSHJ010000096.1:0-2420 GCA_045533175.1 Acutalibacteraceae bacterium | reverse complement strand
ATGGTGACAACACCTTCGTCCCAAGTGTGCTCGCCAATGGCGGGAATCACTTCTTGCGGCACCAAAATTTCATCGCAACGCGCACAGTGCGAACCCTCGGTCAAGCCGTTTTGGCAAGTGGGCACTACCGCTTCGTCGATTACTTCATCGTGACCAAGCGCAGCCACTACCTTTTGCGACACAATGGGATTGCCGCAACGGCCGCAACGCTTGCCGGCCGTAAGACCGCTTTCGGTACAAGTGGCCTCCACAGCGGGAAGGTTCACCGGCGAGTGGCCGAGCGCTTTAATAGTCACTTGCTCTTCGAACACTTCGCCGCAGGTTGCGCAGTAACTACCATCGGTCAGACCGGGTTTGGAGCAAGTGGGTTCATCCCCCTCTTCTACCACAATATCGTGTCCCGGAGCCGGGATCACTTCTTGCGGCACCAAAATTTCTCCACACACCGCGCAATGGCTGCCCGCCGTCTTACCATCCTCTTCGCAGGTTGCCGCGACTGCGGGATCTTCCACTACGGTGTGACCCGGCGCGGGCGTGCGCTGCTGCTCCACAAGCACTTCGCCGCAAGCACTGCAATGCTTGCCCTCGGTCAAGCTGTCGATGTCGCAAGTGCCCTCGACCGCCGGATCGATCACTTCGGTATGACCCGTAGCGGGGATGACCTTCGGCTTGGTAACCATCATGCCGCACATCGTGCAACCCTTACCGTCGGTCAAACCATCTTCGGTACAGGTGGCGGGATAACCCTTAGTGGTCACCACGGTATGGCTCACCTTGTTCACGACGGTTTGTTCCACGATCACGATACCGCAATCCGCACAATGGCTTCCTGCGGTGAGACCCGTCTTATTACAAGCGGGCGGCACAGCGGGATCAATTACTTCCGTGTGCGGCAATTGGGATGTCTCTTTACCGCCCGTCACATACTCGTTACACTGCGTGCAGAAACGCCCCATCTCGCGACCCGGTGCTTGGCAGGTCGCCGCCACGGCCTCCTTCGCCACGATACGCGCGGTGTACTTCTTCAAAACCTCATGGAACTCTTTGAGTCCGTCTTCGGTGGCGTTCGCCTCGGTGCAATAGGTGTTCAGATCATACACCTCAACGCGGCGGATCTTTGCTACTTCTTCGTGCCAGAAACGCAGAGAGCCGATCGAGTTCAAATTGTTACGGAAACAGGTTGCCGAGAGATAGACACCGCCTTCACCGTTTTTGATGTCGATCTGCGGTGCACCATAACCATATTTCGTACTAAAATCGGCAGTGGAACCGTTGCTCACCTGGTAAGCATCCAGTTTCACGGTGCAGTTTTCATACCCTTCCGTTGTATACACCTTGATATACATCGGCTTGTTTTTGGTCACGGAATCCGAGTACGGAGCCCCAAACACCTTCATATAACGATACAAATACTCCGCATCGGGATAGGTTTCTTTGTTCGTTTCTGCATTGACGTAACTCATATTGTAGCTATGGAGTGCCAAAATATCGGGATAATAGTCACACAGCAAAGACTCTTCAAAGTCTACGTAGGCGCAACCGATATCTTCGTTCAGGTGCATGTATTCGGTGTTGATGAGATTCATCGACTGAATATACACCTTGCCCGCACCCGGAGTGCACGCCATCAAGCAGAAGCTTTGATCGCTGTTGCGGAGCGCATCCACTTCCGCCGCCGTGAAGGTATGGTAGATCAGGCCCGACTTGCGGCTGACCAGCGCATGGGTGTTGGTGTAAACGTCCACCGTTTGTGCACTTGCTGTCGGACGATAGCGGAACAACCGCTGTGTGCCCGACGTATCGGCATCAATGTAGTATTCCACCGTCATGGTAACGCTCTGCCCCGCAGGAACGTTTTGGAACATCTTGCCGCTGACCCAGAAACCGGCCCCATCCGATTTCAGCGGAATACCGTATTCACCGGTGCTGCCGATTGCTACCACAGGGCCCGTACCGTTAGTTCCTTCGGCACCGACCATGTGGGTATAGGTAAGTTTACCACCCGCCGTATCGAGCGAAAAATACGTTGTCGGCAACAACACGTCACCCGCGATCAACACGTCGCCGCAAGAGGCACAGCGGGTATCATTCGTCTGACCTGCGATACCGACCGTCGGTTCCGTTGCGCCGTCCAAAAGCAAGTTGGTGTCGTTTTCGAGCATCCACGCGTGCAGATACTCCTTGACATCGCGCGCAATGTTGGGGTTCGCGCAATCCGCAACGGCATCATACACTTCAACGCGCTTGATCTTCGGCACGTCGGCGTACCAGAAACGCAGCGAACCACTCGAATTCAACCCGTTGCGGAAACAGGTTTCGGGAATGAGCACACCGCCCACACCGTCTTTGACCGTTATGCTGACGGCAGGGAAACCAAACACGTTGTTAAAGTGGGTTTTGGTGCCGTTGCTCACTTCATA
>JAZSHJ010000037.1:0-4185 GCA_045533175.1 Acutalibacteraceae bacterium | reverse complement strand
GGTGGAAGAAGCGAAAAAACGCGACCACAACAAACTCGGCCGTGAATTGGAACTGTTCACCACCTCCGAACTGGTGGGACAAGGCTTGCCGATCATGTTGCCGAAAGGCGCGCGCATCATCCAACTGTTGCAGCGTTTCGTGGAAGACGAGGAACAGCGCCGCGGCTGGCAACTCACCAAAACCCCGCTGATGGCAAAAAGTGATCTGTACAAAGTATCGGGGCATTGGGATCACTACCGTGACGGCATGTTCGTGATGGGCGATCCCGAATCGGAGGATGAGGTGTTTGCCCTGCGTCCGATGACCTGTCCCTTCCAGTATCAGGCCTATTTGAACCGTGCACGTTCCTACCGAGACCTGCCCCTTCGCTACAACGAAACTTCCACCCTCTTCCGCAACGAGGCCAGCGGTGAGATGCACGGTTTGATCCGCGTGCGTCAGTTCACCATTTCGGAAGGCCACTTGATGTGCCTGCCCGAACAGTTGGAAGAAGAGTTTAAGAACTGCCTGGATTTGTGCATTTACATGCTCAAGACCCTCGGCTTGTACGAGGACGTGACCTATCGCTTCTCGCAATGGGATCCCGACGACCGCGAAAAGTATATCGGCACACCCGAACAATGGGACGAAGCGCAGGGCGTGATGAAGACCATTTTGGACGGTCTGGAGATCCCCTACAAGATCGGCATCGGTGAGGCGGCATTCTATGGCCCGAAACTGGACATTCAGATCAAGAACGTCCACGGCAAAGAAGACACCCTCATCACCATTCAGATCGACCAGATGCTGGCAGAAAAATTCGGCATGGAATACACCGATCGTGACGGCAGCAAAAAGAACCCCTATATCATTCACCGCACCTCCATCGGTTGCTACGAACGCACCTTGGCATTGCTGATTGAAAAGTATGCAGGCGCGTTCCCGCTGTGGCTGGCTCCCGAACAGGTGCGCGTGATGCCTATCACCGACCGTCAGGGCGACTACGCCAAAGCGGTGGCGGATACGCTCGCAGCCGCGGGATTGCGTGTGGAAACCGATTTCCGCAATGAAAAGATCGGTTACAAGATCCGCGAAGCACAGATGCAGAAGGTGCCGTACGTGCTGGTGATCGGTGACAAAGAGATCGAAAACAACGCGGTGGCGGTGCGTGCGCGCGGCGGTGTGGATCTGGGCGCTATGACGGTGGAAGATTTCCTTGCCCGTGCGCTGAAAGAAGTGGAAGATAAGGTTATCAACTAAAAACTAAAGAGAACGGCTTTCCCACTTTGGGAAAGCCGTTCTTTTATTTCACGGATAATAACCCTCAGTTCACCTCGGGCACAAGCGGGCCGGCCAATTCTTTCAAGTAAAACAGTTTGCCGGGCATCGTGGGCATATACGACGACGTAACCCACGGATCGGGGCCGTAATGCAAGGTGGTGAGGAAACTCATTCCCTGCCAACCCATACCGCGGCCGAGCGCACCGTCTGCACCGCCGATAATGCGATCTGCCTGCAACAGCAAAGCCGGGCCAACCGTGTTGGCACAACAGGGCACCAAGGTGGTGCGGCTTTTGAAACTGGTGATGGCGTTTTGCTCGATCGTCAGCGGGTGCAGTTTGGCACCGATGCGGTATTCCTCGGCACGCCATGCCGCTTCGCTTTCAAACTCACCCGCAAAGTGCGGCTCCCAAAATGCAATGTGGCACATACGGCCGATACCGAAGATCAGCGTGAGTTTTGCGCCCTCTGCTTTCAACGCGGCAATCTTTGCGGGATAGGTGGGCAGATTTTGCTTGGTGGCAAAATTCCGTTGTGCTTCGGGCACCGTCAATTCGCCCAGCGGATTGAAAAACGCTTCCCGCATGGTATGTTCAAACGACGCGGGATCGTCGGATGCCAGCGTATTGCCTTCGGCATCCGCCCATTCATCCATATTGAAGGTGGTGACATGATCGCAGGAAACGCCCCACTCCTTCAAAAAGAACACCGCCCAACGATACATCCCCATCGGCCCGACGGGAATAATCATCGCCAGTTTTTCCCCACGGTCACGCGCAGTCTTAACGGTCAGCGCGATTTCATGTCCCATCAGCATATCAAATTCCTGGATATTCTCACACGCAATGGGGGCAAAACCCGGGTGCCAAAATGCTTCGCGCGCCACCCCTTTTTCACAGCAGGCATCCATCTTGGCAAGATCCCATCCCGCGGGGTAAAAACCATCCAACAACGAACCTTTCACAGTCGACAAAAAATCCATGTTTCTTTCCTCCTTACGGCAACATACGTTTGGTGGTGAGTTTCGGCCACGCGAGGCAAGGAGTGAACGCTTCGGCATAGTTCACCCCGCATTGCAACCCGCGAAAACGGGCGCAGGTTTTGACAAACTCCGCAAAATCAATGTGATCGTGTTCCCGCATCCAGGTCATTTGACTTTCGTGACATTCCAGCATTTCCAGTTTCAAATCAATGGTATCGGTGATATCCACATATTCGGTGGGTTGGAAATTCACACCCGCCAACGTATCCATGTAGTAAAGCGGCGTAACGGGCGCGGCCGTGTACTCTCCGTTCGGGTAATGCGGCACGCTGGCGGCAAACGACGCATCAAACACCAGTTTGCTCACCGCCGTGTGGTCGGGCATGTAGTCATTCGGGCTGTGGGTGATGATCACATCCGGCATCACATCGCGAATTACCCCCACCACCAGATCACGTTGTTCTTTGTTCGGGTACACCATGAGATCCCCCACGTCGCAGGTGATCACCTCGATGCCCGCGAGCGCGCCCGCCCGCTGTGCCTCTTTGTGCCGCATCGCGCGCAGTTCGTCCGGTGCAATAATTGCGTGCCCCAAATTGCCGTTTGCCACGTGGCACACCGTCACGCGGTGTCCCAACTTCACGTATTTCGCAAGCGTCCCCGCACACGCCACCTCAATGTCGTCGGGATGACAGCCGATCGCCAACACATTCATTGCCATATCCTCCTCATTCCTATTGAAATTAATTTCAGTATATGGTATAATCCTTGTGTTGTCTTTGGTTTATGCGACTTAAAATTTAACATATCATCCAAGGAGGAACTATGGACTTCCCCAAAATCCCCATTCAAACCGAAATCCATATCACGGGGTTTCATTCGGTATATTACTTTGAGTTCGGCAAAGAATTTTATCACACACCCGAACAGCACAATTTTTGGGAGATGGTGTACGTAGACGACGGCTGTGTACACGCGGTATCCGACGGCATCGGTTGCTCGCTTTCGGCGGGGCAGATCATTTTTCACCGTCCGATGGAATCCCACGCACACGTAGGGAATCGGCGGGATACCAGCAACATGGTGGTGGTGAGTTTTGCGGCCGAGGGGGACTTGCTCTCCTTTTTCGATCACAAGATCTTCACCTTGCAACCCGCATCCCGCAAAGTTCTCTCCCTGTTTTTGGCAGAGGCAAAGGCCGCACTCGGTGATTTGCCGCACGATTTTTCAAACCGCGCGCCGCTGGATTTTACCCACGCGCCGCGCGGCGCGTTGCAACTGATGCAATGCTACTTGGTGGAATTTCTGTTTTCGCTGTGGCGCTCAGACGGTGAGGCGGTGCAGGCGATGAAACCCACCCCCGATACCCGCCGCTTGGCGGAAAACACGCTGGCCGCCGCTTGCTGCCGTTTTATTGAACAACATCTGGACACTCCGCCCTCCCTCCCCTTGCTGTGCGAACATTTTTCGGTCAGCCGCACAGGGTTGTGCCGCTTTTTCAAAGAAGAAACGGGGCAAAGTCCCGTGGACTATTGGATCGACCGCAAAATGAAGGAGGCCCGCCGCCTGATTCGCGAAGGCAACTGCAACGTTACTCAAATTGCCGAACGGTTGGGTTACAACGGCATTCACCACTTCACCCGCACCTTTACGCGAGTGAACGGTTGCTCGCCCACAGCGTATCGGCGATCGGTGCGGTAAATTTTGCCAAACCGTTGCATTTGGCGCCGTTTTGTGATAGGATAATATAATCATTGAAAGGAGGGAACGTATGGCCCCGAAACACGCAAAACGTCCCACCGTGCCGTGGCATATCCTCGGACTTTTCGGTGTCGCGGCCGTTGTGATTGCCGTGCTGTCGGTCGCGATTCTGACACAAGGGCCCGGCAAAATGCCCGCGGACGATCCCTCCCCCGCCACGGACGTGACCACCACGGTTACA
>JAZSHJ010000074.1:0-6723 GCA_045533175.1 Acutalibacteraceae bacterium | reverse complement strand
ATCTTCGCCTTGATGGCTTGCAGTTCTGCTAATGATTTCATAGGTATATCTTCCTTTCCAATAATGTACTTTATTGATATTGCTCGCGCAAAAACGCTTCAATCCATCGGAGAACTTCGTAACTGTTCAGCGGCACGTCCTCCAGCACCGCCCGCAATTCACGGGTGTCCATCGCGACTTCGCGTTCCTCCGTGCGATGGGAGAAGAGAAAGTCGGTTTCGGGATGCCCTTGAATCAGCGTCGTGAGCGTTTCCACCACGTCACCCAACGGCGGGCAATCGATGTGTGAAGTGACAAACCGTGCCGTTACCACCGTGCCGTGATCGGCAGGGAAATCCGCTTCGGATTTGGAGTACACCTCCACCGTGCCGCCCGTCATCTCCGCTTCCAGCTTTAACAACGGCAACCCCAGCCCCACCTTTCGAGTGGTGCGCGTGGTGTAAAACGGATCGGTCACACCGCGCACGACCTCTTCGGTCATGCCGCAACCGTTATCCCGAATGACCAACGTCAGCACACCGTTCGCTTCGGTCAGCAGGATTTCGGTGAGGGTGGCTTTTGCTTTCACGGAGTTTTCCACGATATCCAGAATGTTCAGCGACAATTCTTTCATATCCTTCACCCTCCACGCAGATAGCGAAACAGCGCCGTGCGAATCGCCTCTTCGCTCTCATCTGCCACGTCCAGTTCCAAGGTGCTTGCCTCTTCCCCGACATCCCACAGATAGTGTGCATCCGAATCACATACCACCCGCATCCCGTGCAAGCCGTAGCGTTCACGATATTCCTCCACACGGCCGCTGTCTTTAAACTCCACCGCCGTAAACACAGGGGTGGGCGGCAACACACCAAGTGTGGCGATGATGCCGTTGGCTTCACGGTCGATGTGGGCGGGATAGTACACCCCGCCGAACCGAGCCACCAATGCCTCCCCTTCTTCCAGCGACACGGTCGTGGCGTTGGAAAGCAGGTCGGGTTCTTGCTCTGTCGGTTCATCCGCTTCGTTGCATATCCATTGCTCACCGAAAATATCGGTGCGGTTCGGAATACGCACACGGCGGCGATCGATCTCTTCACCGAAGGCCAATGCGTCGTCAAGCGATTCAAACAGGCACATCATGTGAATGTCCTCGGCGGTGGTGAGTTCCATTCCCGCCACGGGAACAACGCCGTGTTGCCGTGCCGCCGCAAAAAACGACGGACAGTTGCGGCAGGTGTTGTGATCGGTCAGCGCCATGATGCGCAACCCCGCCAGAACACCCATGCCCACGATGTTGCCGGGCGTGTTGTCGTTATCCGCACAGGGCGACAAACACGAGTGGGTGTGCAAGTCGTATGCATAGCGTCCCATGGTATCAAAGACGCTCGTGCAACAGCACCGCCAGTTCATAGGCGGATCTGTCGCTCACCAACAGGTTGATGCCTTTTTCAGCGGCGGTGTTTATCACGTTGTCGTCCGGTACGACTCCTTCCGCAAACAGCACGCAGGAGGTATCCGCCAACGAAGCGACCGCCACCACATTGATGTTGGACATGATGGTGATCCATGCTTCATCGGCACTTGCACGTCCCATAACCCAACTGAGCAGGTCACCGATGTACACGCCGCCGATCTCACGTTCGCCTTCCGGTAAGGTCAGCGCATGGCATTCGCCTGTTGCTACCAATTCACTCACCTTCATGCTGTTCACCCGTATCCTTCAAATATTGCGAGAACACGTCCCGCATAGACAAAAGACAATCGTTTTTGTTCGCCAACCCTTTGATCACATCTTCCGCAAACGCCCGACAAGTCGGAGCGCCGCAAGAGCCGCAATCAAACCCGGGAAGTTCTTTGCGCAACTTCTGAATGTCCGACATCATCCGCATGGATTCCGCCATGTTGTCACTCAGCCGCGAAATGGGTTGATAGGTTGGGAACGAGTCAAAGAAATAACTTTCGGGGATATACTTGCGTTCCTCATTGGAAAGCACGTTTTGCGACACCGGCAGATACCGACGAAGCGTTTGCAACCGCGCCTTCGCAATAAAGGGATTCTGCATGGTCAACACACCGCCCACGCAACCGCCGATGCAGGCGTTCAACTCGATAAATTCGAGTGGCGGAATGTTGCCGTTTTCGATCTGTTCCAACAAATCGATTACATTGTCGATGCCGTCCGCCGCCAAATAATCTTCATTGAAGATGGCGGTGGCCTCACCGCCCGAGGATGCCCAGCCGATGCCGATCACACCCGATTTGGAAAGCGATTGGACCTGTTTCGATTTCCCCATGGCGTTGATGAGCAAAAAGTAGATGTCGCTGATGGATACCACCACGTCCACCTGACTTTTGTAATCCGCAAACCCGTTTTTCACGTAACTGGCTTTGGCGGGACACGGTGTGATAAAGCACACACCGATCTCATCGTCCTGCAATTCGGGATGTTCGCGTTTCGCTTTTTCCCGCGCCATACGTGCCGCTACCTCCATGGGAGGCAACATCTGCACGATGTTGTCTTTCAAAAACGGGAAACGCAGGCAGATCAACCGCATCACCACAGGGCACGCCGAACTGATTGCCGGTTTGCGTACTCCTTCGGTTTTCAAATACTGGCGGGTATAGGCAGACACAAGTTCCGCCGCCTGGGACACTTCCACCACATCATCAAATCCGATACGCAAAAGGCCGTCCAGAACATAATCCACATCGTCCAGATTTTCAAACTGACCGTACAGCGTGGGAGCAGGCAACGCGATCTTCCACTTGAAGCGATCCATGGCATCCAGTTTGTTGCACACAGCCTTCTTTGCCTTGTGCGGACACACGCGGATACACTCGCCGCAGTCGATGCAACGCTCTTCGTTGATCACGGCGTGGTTATCGCGAATGCGAATGGCTTCGGTGGGACAATGACGCAGGCAGGTTGTACATCCGGTACACTTTTCCACGTCCAAAAACACGGAATGTCCGTACGTATTCATTTGCCTCACCACCCCATTCTCAGAAATTCACCCGCATGGTGATTCGCGTTCCCTTACCGGGCGCAGATTCGATCTCCATCGTATCGGTATATCGCTTCATGTTCGGCAAACCCATACCGGCGCCAAACCCCAACGAACGGATGTTATCCGGCGCGGTGGAAAAGCCTTCCTGCATGGCCTGTTCGATATCCTTGATGCCGGGGCCGTTATCGGCCAGCACAATCTCCACCCCGTTTTCGTCCACTGCCACATCGGCCGAACCGCCACCCGCGTGGATGACCATGTTGATCTCGCCTTCGTACATCGCAATGGACACACGGCGGATGGTATCGGGGGAGATACCGAGTTGCCTCAAGTTCTTCTTCATCATGACCGATGCCTGACCGGCCGAGGTGAAGTTGTCGCCATCCACATCAAAGTGGAACGTTACACGCTCACTCATGACGCACCTTGTTTCCCACAAGGCCGTTGCTGTACAGAATACCGCACGCCTCGTACATCCGCTTATCGGTACAAAGAATCACCACGCCGCTTTCTTTGGCCAGCGCGATCATCTCGTCCGTCGGCCGTTTGGAGCGAACAAACACGATACAGATCATGTCCATCATCTCCGCCGTGCGGATCACCTGGGAATTGACCAGACCGGTCATCAACACCGCCTGATCCTTAACATACGCCAGAACATCGCTCATCATATCGCTGCCGCAGGCGGAGTACACGTGGCGCTCCAACCCGTCCTCGCCGCAGATCACTTCGGCATTCAGCAGTTCTTTCATGGTACGGATCTTCATCGACTTATATCCCTCAAATGCAGATTATTGGTCTTGGTATTTCGCCAGAATGTCGGGAATATCCTTCACCGTCAAGCGGCCGTACACTTCTTCGTTCACCGTAAGGACCGGAGCCAGACCGCACGCACCGATGCAACGGCAGGCCGTGAGCGAGAACTTGCCATCCTCGGTGCATTCGTCCGCACCGATACCGAGCAACTCGCTGAGTTTGTCCATCAAATCGCCGGCGCCCTTAACAAAGCACGCCGTACCGAGGCAGACGGAAATGTCGTACTTTCCCTTCGGGGACAGAGCAAACTGCGCGTAGAACGTGGCCACGCCGTACACCTTCTCCATCGGGACATCCATACCCTCGGCAATCATCTTCTGCACCTCAAAGGGCAGATAACCGTAGATTCCTTGTGCCTCCTGCATGACGGCCATCAAGCGACTCTTGTCGTGACGGTTTTCCGCGATCACCTTTTGCAGGCGGGCTTCCTGTTCGGCAGTTCCGTTAAAAGGAAGCTTACTGATTTTCTTTTGCATGAACCGAATCCTCCTTGTTTTTTCCGTGTGCAACGCGCAAAACGCCCATTACACACCATCGTACATCATTATAGCATAGTAAGCAGAAAATTGCCATAGGTAATTTGAAAAAAATTCGCGTTTTTTAACACTTTTTTTACCTTTTTTCCCGTATTTCACCGGCCGAACTCGTCAAACACCGCTTGACAGCCCATATCGCGTGATATAAAATGAAAACGACCGTTTGCGACATCCATCGCAAAACGTGCGTTTCGGCTCGTTTTTTGCCGCATTTCGGCGGGAAATAGGCTATACCCAACGTATAAAGAAGGAGGTTTCCCCCGTGCGCCCTGCCGTTTTATTTGATTTGGACGATACTTTGCTGGACTTTCATAAAGCCGAAGCATCCGCTATTCGGCGCACGTTGACGGCGGTGGGAGCTCCCGCAACAGACGAAATTGCCGCCCGTTACAGCGCCATCAACGATGCACATTGGAAGCGACTGGAAAAAGGCGAACTCACCCGCGTGCAGGTGTTAACGGGGCGGTTTGCCCAACTGTTTTCGGAATTGGGTGTGGATTTCTCACCCGAGGACGCGTGGCATATTTACGAGAAGAATCTGTCTGAAGGACATTGGTTCATCGAGGGTGCGGAAGAATTGCTGCAAACACTTTCTCCTCGGTACACGTTGTGTCTGGTGTCCAACGGTACTGCTTCGGTACAGGATAAACGCATTGAAAGCGCGGGGATCGCCCGTTATTTTGAAAAAATTTTCATTTCTCAGCGTGTGGGTATCAACAAACCGGCCGCCGCCTTTTTCGATCATTGTTTTGCCGCACTCCCCTGTCTTGATCGCACCCGCACGATCATCGTGGGCGACAGCTTGACTTCGGATATTCTCGGCGGACGAAACGCGGGGATCGCCACTTGCTGGTTCAACCCCCGCCGCCTGCCGCCGCGTGCGGACATTCCCGCCGATCACGAGATCGTAGCGCTTTGCGAATTGCCCCCGCTGTTGGAACACATTTTCGGGGAACAAAAACAGGGCACTTCATTTTGAATGAAGTGCCCTGTTTTTATTCATCCGGTTGCCACAAAAAGCGTTTCAAATCCACGCGGCCGTCGGGGGTAAACTCCACGCCGTCTTCTTGTAACAAGCGTATTTGCTCGTTTTCGCCGCCGAACGCGAAGGCGCGGGACACTTCGCCGAAGCGATTGACCACACGATAACACGGAATACCCGACGGATCGGGATTCACGTGCAACGCATATCCCACCACCTGTGACCAATGCGGATTGCCCGCCAACATGGCGATCTGCCCATAGGTGGCCACTTTTCCGCGCGGAATGCGGCGCACCACGTCATAGACGCGATGAAACGTGTTCTCTTTCATAAAAACAACTCCAGCAAAAACACCGCGGTGCACGCCGTGACCGATACAGAGAGCAGTCCCGCACCGCGCCACGCCAACACCACGCCAACAACCAACGCCGCCGCACCCGACCACACGCTGCCCGTTACGGATAAAATAGCGGGAAAGGTCATCACCGCCAGCGTAACGTACGGCACGTAATACAAAAACGAGCGAACAAACGGACTTTGAATACGACGGCGAATAAGCGCCAACGGCAAGGCACGGATAAGATAGATCGTGCCCGCCATGATGAGCATATAGATCCAGATGTTATGCGTCATGCGGCACCCTCCCCTTCCTCGCAAACGGGAAACAGCCACGCCGCCGCGGCCGCAATGACCACCGTGAGCAGAATGATGCGCATACCTTCGGACAAAAACGGCAACAGCGTTCCGCCCCAACTGAGCAACATCGATACCACGATCAACCCTGCGATCACACGGTTTTTACGAGCAGGCGGAACGATAATGGCCAAAAACATACCGTACAAACCCACACTCAATGCCCGCACGACGACCGCAGGCAACAAATTGCCCATCAGCACGCCAAAGCAGGTGCCGCCCGCCCATCCGGGAATCGCCACCATCATGGCACCGTACACATAAGAAGGTGTCAAGCGGTCACCCGCCGCGATGGAAATGCCGAAGATCTCATCCGTCACATCAAATCCGATGAGCAAACGGTGATGCATCGGCGTATCGGCGGGCAGGTGTTGGCTGAGCGCGCACGACATCAAGAAATACCGTGCATTGGCCACCAACATCATCAGGGCCATTTCCCAGTATGCCCCGTTGGAAGCAATCACCGTGAAGGCGGCATATTCGCCCGCCGATGCGTTGCAAAACAGGCTGGATAACGTGGCTTGCAACGCGCTGAGTCCCGCATTGTGCGCGGTGATACCAAGTGCAAATGCCACCGCAAAATAGCCGAGTGCAATAGGGATCCCATCTCTTACACCACGCCGCAGAGCACCTTTGGTTTCGGGCATAAACGCCGCCTCCTTTCATGAAAATCCGCCGCCCACAACCGTGGGCGGCGGTATCGATGTTT
>JAZSHJ010000065.1:0-18222 GCA_045533175.1 Acutalibacteraceae bacterium | reverse complement strand
ACAGTTCGGTGGACGTGCTTCCGGGCACGAAACCGATGTTTGATATGCGTCACAGCAGCGGCTTTGCGGCGGGCGCGATGCGCGTGTTCGGCACCTCGGTATCGAATACCGAATCGACCTTCGATATCGTCTGCCGTAACGACCGTCGTGAAGCATTTGAAAAGCCGTATCACTCCTCCGTGTCGGTGGAGGATATCCGCATCCCGACAACCGAGTTTACCCAGTTTGTAAAGTTGTTCAACTGCGATACGACGGATAATATGACCTGCGCGACGCTATGCACCGATCCGGACTTCGTGCGGGAAGGCACCGGTGCGTGGGTGAACGAGATTCATTCGGACACTCCCGTGGATTTCTTCGAATGCCACTTCGATCCGGTCGACATCTCGTCCGTAGCGGACGGTTACCTGCACCTGTGGTTCTACTGTGACGACATCGAAAAGCTCGGTGACGGTCAGATTGAGCTTAGCAGCAGCGGCCGTCAGGACGTGGAAGAGCACTCCTTTGGTTACCTCAACAGCTTGTTCCACAACGGTTGGAATGAGGTGTATATTCCGATGCACTGGGCAGACCGATCGCCCGAACCGTGGAATCCGAAGGCCATCAACTTCATGCGTATCTACGCCGATTTCGGCGATTGCAAGGTCGCATTTGACGACATCTATATCTGCAAATAACAAACTTACATTAAAGCCGAAAGGAGGGATAACCGTGGCGGTAACGATCAGCGGTGTGACACCGCGCTCGCCTGCGGCAAAAAAACGGATCGCGGCGGGCGACGTGCTCATAAGCATCAACGGGCACGCGATCGAAGACGTGCTGGATTATCGGTTTTATCTGACCGACGCGCGCCTCACGCTGTGCTTGGACACCCCGCGCGGCGAACGCACCGTGACCTTGCGTGCGGACAAAGCGGGTGATATCGGCCTGCAGTTTGATACCTATTTGATGGACAAGCAACGCGCTTGCAAAAACAACTGCATTTTCTGCTTTATCGATCAGTTGCCGCACGGCATGCGCGACAGTCTGTATTTTAAAGACGACGACAGTCGTTTGTCCTTCCTGTTTGGAAATTATATAACACTCACTAACCTGAGCGAACGGGACGTGGATCGTATCATCGAGATGCACATCAGCCCTGTGAACGTGTCGGTGCACACCACCGATCCCGCGCTTCGGTGTCGCATGATGAACAACCGCTTTGCGGGGGATGCATTGCGCCATTTGTATCGCTTGGCCGAAGCGGGGATCGCGCTCAACTGTCAGTTGGTGCTTTGCCCGGGTTATAACGACGGAGAAGCGCTTTCCAAAACAATGGAAGATCTGGCGGCGCTGTTTCCCGCGGTGCAATCGGTGGCGGCGGTGCCGGTGGGGCTCACAAAATTCCGCGACGGGTTAACACCGCTTCGCCCCTTCACCCGTGAAGAGGCGGCGGACGTGATCGCGCGGATGGAAGGCATGGCCGACCGCTTGGAGGCGGAACACGGACACCGCTTGTTTTTTCCGTCGGATGAATTTTATCTCATGGCGGGACGGCCCATTCCCACAGCGGAGAGTTACGGCGATTTTGCCCAGTTGGAAAACGGCGTGGGCATGATGGCATTGATGAAGGAAGAGTTTGAAACCACGCTGAACGAGGCTTCGGGTGAGGTGTCCTCACGCCGTTTGGTGGTGGCAACGGGTGTTTCGGCCGCCCCGTTTTTGCGGGAGTTGGTGGGGAAGGCGAAAGCCAAATTTCCTACCCTCTCAGTGAACGTTGTGGCGGTGGTCAATCACTTTTTCGGCGAGCGTATCACCGTGGCAGGTTTGCTGACGGGCGGCGACTTGATCGACCAACTGAAAGGCGTGGAAAAAGACGAGGTGACCATCTGCAACAGTATGTTGCGGCGGGAAGGTGACTTGTTTTTGGACGATAAAACACCGCAGGAGGTGGAAGCGGCGCTGGGCGTGCCGCTTCACGTTACCGATGGCAGCGGTGAGGAGTTTGTGCGCATATTGCTTCGGCAAAAGGAGGAATCGTAATGGCGATAGCGGGAGGACGGCCGGTCGTAGCGGTCGTGGGACGTCCCAACGTGGGAAAGTCCACCTTGTTTAATAAATTGATCGGTCAGCGATTGGCCATCGTGAAGGATACCCCCGGTGTGACGCGTGACCGCTTATTTGCTCCGTGTGAATGGGACGGTCGCACCTTTATGTTGGCAGATACGGGTGGTATTGAACCGCGCGCCGACGATGTGATTCTGTCGCACATGCGCCACCAAGCGCAACTTGCCATCGAACAGGCGGAAGTTATCATTTTGGTGACCGACGTGACGGCGGGTGTTACCGCGAACGATATGGACGTGGCGGTGATGTTGCAACGCAGCGGGAAACCTGTGGTGCTGTGCGTGAACAAATGCGACCGCGTGGGCGATATGCCCGCGGAATTTTATGAGTTTTATAATTTGGGACTCGGTGATCCGATCGCGGTATCCTCGGTGCACGGTCACGGCACGGGCGATCTGCTGGATGCGGTGATGGAGCATCTGCCCCCTGCCGAAGAAGAGCCGGAAGAAGAGGATACCATTCGTGTGGCGGTTATCGGCCGTCCGAACGCGGGGAAATCCTCGCTCGTTAACGCCATTACGGGGGAGGAACGCAGTATTGTGTCGGATATTGCGGGTACCACCCGTGATGCGATCGACAGCGAGGTGAAGAACGAATACGGACATTACGTGTTTGTGGACACCGCAGGTCTGCGCCGCAAAAGCCGCGTGGAAGACGAGGTGGAACGCTACAGCGTTCTGCGCGCGCAAATGGCTATTGAACGGGCGGATGTGTGCGTGATTATGCTCGATGGCACCGTCGGTTTCACCGAACAGGACAGCAAGGTGGCGGGCTTGGCACAAGAACAGGGCAAAGCCTGCATCATTGCGGTGAACAAATGGGATGCCGTGGAAAAAGACGACAAGACCATGACGGTGATGCGCAAGCAGTTGGAAAACGATTTCAGTTTTATGTCCTATGCGCCGTTCATTTTTATCTCGGCCAAAACGGGACAGCGCCTGCCGCGCTTGTTTGAACTCATCAACTACGTGCATCAGCAAAACTGCACCCGCATTGCGACAGGTATGCTCAACGATTTGTTGGCGTTGGCGACCGCCCGCGTGCAACCGCCCACCGATAAGGGCAAGCGGTTGAAGATCTATTACGTGACGCAAGCGTCCACCAAACCGCCCACATTCGTGTTTTTTGTGAACAACGCGGAACTGTTCCATTTCTCCTATCAGCGGTATCTCGAAAATCAGATCCGCGAAACCTTTGGTTTGGAAGGGACTCCCATCCGCTTTATCATCCGCGAACGAGAGGATTGATCGTATGTTTTTGAAGTTGTTGCCTCTTTGGCCGTATCTGCTGTGTGCGGCGGTCGTGGCATATTTGTTGGGTAGTATCAACACCGCCATTCTGGTGTCCCGCGCGGTGGGAAAACAGGATATCCGTGAGGTGGGCAGCGGCAACGCAGGCATGACCAACGTGTTGCGCACCTTCGGCAGTCGTCCCGCTGTGTGGACCACGCTGGGTGACGTGGGCAAGAGTATGCTTGCGTGCTTTGTGGGCGGTCTGCTTCTTGCGTGGGCGTGCGGCCGTGCGACGTGTGAACTGTCGGTTGGTGAAGCGCGCATGGCAGGGCAGTATATTGCGGGTTTGTTTTGCACGTTGGGGCACACCTTCCCCGTATTCTTCGGTTTTCGCGGAGGAAAAGGGGTGCTTGTGGGGCTTGGTATGCTGTTTGTGACCGATTGGCGCGTGGCGCTGGCGGTGGTGGCGGTATTCGTTTTGGTGGTGGCGTTGTGGCGTATGGTGTCGCTCGGCTCGCTTTGCGGGGCGGCCACCGCCATTCCTGCCACGGTGCTGTTGCGCCGCTTTGCGGATCACGATCCCACGGGAGTGATCGTGTTTGCCACCGTGATGGTGTCACTCGTGGTTATCATTCTGTTTGCCATGCATCACGGTAACATCAAGCGCCTGATTCAAGGCAATGAACGCAAACTCTCATTCGGCAAGAAGGAGGGCTGACGATATGGCCAACGTAGTGGTATTGGGTGCCGGCGGCTGGGGAACCGCCCTTGCGGTGATGGCGGAACGGTACGGACACGACGTGACGTTGTGGTCGGCTTTCCCCGAAGAACTCGCCTCCATTCGCCGTCACGGACAGCACAAAAAACTGTTGCCGGGCGTGCCGGTTTCTCCGCACATTGAATTGACCGACGATCTCGCCTGTGTGCGGGCGGCGGATCTCACGGTGCTGGCGGTGCCGTCCTTTGCGATCGGCGAAATGGCAGAAAAACTCAAAGCGGTGTTGCCCGTGGGCGCGCTGCTTGTAAATGTGGGCAAAGGCATCGATGCCGCAACGCACCGTCTGTTCGGCGACGTGTTGTGCGAAGCGTTGCCGGCGGCGCGCGTGGCGGTGCTTTCCGGCCCTTCCCACGCCGAGGAAGTGGCACGCGACATTCCCACCTCGGTGGTGAGCGCTGCCGCCGATTCCGACACGGCGGAACAGGTGCAGAAAATTTTGATGAACCGCCATTTCCGCATTTATGCCAACACCGACATGGTGGGCGTGGAGTTGGGCGGTGCCATGAAAAACGTCATTGCTTTGTCGGCGGGTATTGCGGACGGTTTGAATATGGGCGACAACGCCAAAGCGGCGTTGATGACGCGCGGCTTGTCCGAAATCGCCCGTTTGGGTGTGGCGATGGGCGCTCGCCCCGAAACCTTTGCGGGGTTATCGGGTATGGGGGATTTGATCGTTACCTGCGGTAGCATGCATTCTCGTAATCGCCGTGCGGGCATTTTGATCGGGCAGGGCATTCCACCCGCCGAAGCCATTGCGGAAGTCGGCACGGTGGAAGGATATCTCGCGGTGGCGGCGGCGCGCACGCTGGCACAAAAATGGGGCGTGGAATTGCCCATTTCGGAGCAATGTTATCGGATTTGCTATGAAAACATGCCGCCGAAAGACGCGCTGGAAGCGTTGATGCAACGCCCTCGCAACTACGAAACCGATCGCAACTGGTTGGGATAAGGGAATAGGATAAACCGTGAACAAGGACGCTTTGCGTCCTTGTTTTTTTGTATAAGTAAAACCACGCGTTAGACACGTGGTTCGGTGAGGCCTATGACGATGAGGGAGAGAGCATATGCCACGTTCTGCCGGCGATGTTGTTTGAAAATGGTCTTTCCATTTTCAAACAACGAGAAGATGTGTGTTTCAAACGTGTTTTATCGTCGAATCGTGATCATGCCGCGCAGGCACCGCTTCCTTTGAAAGAAAGCGGACAAAGTATGTGGGGAACCTTTCCGATGGGTTCCCCACACCCCTCCCAAACGGCCAAAGGGGCTTGCCGCCCCTTTGGAATCCCGTCCACTTATGCAGCAACCCGCAATTTTCTGCGACATCCTTTCAATCCCTAACTGCAACACCCGCACGGGTGGTTTCTTTTTTATCCCTTCATCTTTTCGGCAAAATCCCCCGCGGCGATGTGATATAATGACTCCTACCGAAAGGATGCGAGCGCCATGGTGCTGTATATGGATATTCTGTTCACCGTCAACTGGGTGATCGATTTTTTGCTGTTGCACGCGACGGCGCGTCTGCTTCACTTGCCGTATCGCCGCGGACGCACGGTGGCTGGTGCGGCGGTGGGTGCGCTCACGTGTTGTGCGGTGCTGTTGCCGCCCTTGCCCGCATGGGCGGCGGTGGTGTATAAAGCCGCGGCGGCGTTGCTCACCGTGTGGGTGGCCTTCGGGCGGCAAGCGCTGTGGAAACGATGTGGGGTGATGTTTTTGCTTTCAGCCGCCACAGCAGGTGCGGCGGTGGCGGTATGGTGGTTGTTTGCCCCCGCGGGATTGGCGGTGGTGAACGGGGTGGTGTACATGGATATCTCTCCGTTGTGGCTGATCGGATGCACCGCCGCCGCATATTTGCTGTTTTGTTTGTATGATCGGGTAACCGCACGACGGGATGCTGCGGGACATAGTTACCAACTGCGTATTCTTCACCGTGGCAAGGTGATCACCTTGCCGGCGATGTACGATAGCGGCAATGCACTGCAAGAGCCGTTTTCGGGTGCGGCGGTAGCGGTGGTGCCGTATCGTGCGGTGAGTGGTTTGCTATCTCCCGTGTGGAATCCCGCGTATCCTTCGCCGCCGCCCGGTGCGCGGCTGATTCCGTACACCTCGGTGGGCGGGCGCGGTGTGATGGCCGCCTTTTGTCCCGAACAGCTGTGGGTGGTGTGTGACGGTGCGGTGCGGGATGTCAGCGGTATGTTCGTGGCGATAAGCGACGAAGTAAAGGGGAACGCCTTGATCGGCACCGCCTTTTTGTAATAACACAAGCGAACGAAAGGAGAGAGTGGCATTATGCTGAAACGTCTGTGGCGGTGGTTGCTTTGCCGTGCGGCGTGTCGCGAAATGCATTATATAAATGGAACCGACACCTTGCCTCCGCCCCTTTCAGCGGAAGAGGAACGGGTGGTGTGTGATCGCATTGCGGCAGGTGAGGAAAATGCGCGCGAGGATTTGATCGTACATAATCTGCGTCTGGTGGTGTATATCGCCCGTAAGTTTGAAAACTCGGGTGTGGGGATCGAGGATCTTATTTCCATCGGCACCATCGGACTTATCAAGGCGGTGAACACCTTTTGCCCTGCGCGCGGTATCAAACTGGCCACCTATTCGTCCCGTTGCATCGAAAACGAGATATTGATGCACCTGCGGAAATGTGCGGGACAGCGGGGAGAGGTGTCGATTGACGAACCGCTGAACGTGGATTGGGACGGCAACGAATTGTTGTTGTCGGACGTGCTGGGAAGTGATCCCGACGAGATCCACCGTGGGGTGGAATGGGAGGCGGAACGCGACCTGTTGTATGCCTGTATCGCCCGTCTTTCACCCCGTGAACAGACCATCATGAAACTGCGGTTCGGCATTGGCGGTGCACGGGAACATACCCAAAAAGAGGTGGCGGATCTGCTTGGGATTTCACAATCCTACATTTCACGTCTGGAAAAAAAGATCATCCGCCGTTTGCGCATCGAAATGGAAACGGCGGATGTATAATGCCTATTCGTCAGCGGGATTTTCGGTATCCGAGTGCCGAAAATCCTGTTTCTTTTTTGAAGGTTTTCATAAAATGGCTTTCATCCGCAAAACCGCAGGAAAGTGCTACCGAACCAACCGACAGATCGGTGGTGTACAGCAGTTCTTTGGCCAGCGCCATGCGGCGATCGGTCACGTAGCGTTGCACCGTCACGCCGTATTCTGCTTTGAACAACCGCAGCAGATGCGCATGGCTCAATCCCGCGTCACGGCACAGGGTTTCCACTCGAAAGGCAGGGGAGACGAAGTTTTCATCAATCAACGCCTTCACAGCGTGTGCGCCGCGCGGCGGCACAGGGGCGGTGCAGATATCCAAAATTTCATAAAACGCCGAAAGCACTCCGTAATAGCCGATCTCCTTTTGGTCGAGCGCCGTGAGCGTGCGGCCGAGAATGGATTTTACCCGTGTGAAATGCGGTACGGCACGCCAGGGAGTGTCGATCGAAAATCCAAACAATTCGCGACAAGCGGCGGTATCACTCAAAGAAAACCACACGTAATCCCAAGGATCGTCAGGTGAAGGGGAATAGCGCATTTGGGTATCGGCGGGGGTGAAGAACATGTCGCCGCCGTGCAACGAAAACTGTTTGTCGCCGATTTCCAGCGTGCCTTTTCCGTTCAGCACAAAATGCAGGGTGCAAAAACTTTGGGTGCGAAACGCGTGAATGGCACGCACGGTGTGAAAATCGTCGTATCCGAGATTGGAAATGCCAAAGCGCTCAACTGTTTGAAAGTACTGCACAAAGCGTGGTGCTCTGAAAAAATTCTCCATAAAAATCACCCCAAAAACCACTCTATCACACGTAAAGTGAAATGTCAAGGATAAAAAAACACAGGTTTTTGAAGAAAATTTCCATTGCGAAAAGAGGCGGTTTCTCGTATGATAAGTGCAAAAGGGGGTAGTTTTATGATTAAAGTGTGTGTTATTGGCTTGGGTTGCCGCGGTTTTTGGTTGATTCGCGACGTGTTGACGAAAAACAGCGATCTTCAGATTGCGTCGGTGTGCGATATCTATGAGGATCGCATTCTCCGTGCACAGGAGGAGATTGAAAAGAACGGAGGCAAGGCCGAAGGCTTTACGGATTATAAGGAAGCAATCGCTGTCGAGGGCGTCGGCGCGGTGTTCGTGTTCAGCGATTGGGATACCCACGCCGAGATCGCATGTTACGCCATGCGGTGCGGTATCCCGGTGGCCAGCGAAGTGGGGAGCGAGCGCACGTTGAAAAATTGCTGGGAACTGGTTAAAACCTACGAAGAAACCGGTACGCCGTATATGTTCATGGAAAATTGTTGCTATGGTAAAGAGGAACTCCTTGCCACCGCCATGGCGCGCCACGGGAAGTTCGGCACGGTGGTGCATTGCGCGGGTGCGTATGCACACGACCTGCGAAACGAGGTGGCATACGGTCACGTAACGCGTCACTACCGTTACAATCAGTATCGCGACCATTGCTGTGACAACTACCCCACCCACGACTTGGGGCCGATCGCGAAATTGTTGGATATCAACCGTGGAAACCGCATTCTGACCGTGTCCTCCTTCGCCACCAAAGCGGTGGGGTTGAAGGAGTACATTGCCACCCGCGAGGATGCCACCGACGAAATGAAAAATGAAACGTTCAAGCAGGGGGATATCATCCACACGATCCTCACCTGTGAAAACGGCGAAACCATCCTGTTGCGTTTGGACACCACCTTGCCGCGGCACTACAGCCGCGACTTCACGGTGCGCGGCACGGGCGGTATGTATATGCAGGAGACCAATATGGTGTTTTTGAACGGGGATGCCGAGGGTGAGTCGGTGCATTTCTACAAAAACGGCAACTTGGATAATGCAACAAAATACGAGGAAGAGTTCCTTCCCTCGTTGTGGAAAGATGTGACCCCCGAAGCTTTGGCGGCGGGACACGGCGGTATTGATTGGTTTGCCTACAAAGCGTTCGCGGACGCGGTGAAAAACGGCACCCCCATGCCGATTGACGTGTACGATGCGGCAACGTGGCAGGCGGTGGGCGTTTTGTCCGAAATCTCCATTGCCAACGGCGGTGCGCCGCAGGCAATGCCCGATTTCACGAACGGTGCTTGGGCCACTCGCCCGCGCTTGGACGTGACCGAACTGTAAATAAAATAGAAACAACCCCGTGCGGCTTGGGCTGCACGGGGTTGTTTTTTGTGAAATCAATCGGTTTTCTTGATAGAGGTGAGATTGTCGTTTATCACACAGTCGTTGGAAAAAGCCACTCCATCTCGTGCAAGAGGATCGGTGATGCAGGCGGCCTCCTCTTTCATATCGGGTGTACCGTTGCCCGTGCAAATGCCGATGTATGTGTAGGCGATCATATCCGAGAAAAACGCGTACGCATTATGCAACGGGGTTCATCTCCAACGATTCGATATCGTTCAGCCAATCCCAATACGGGGTAACGGCGGGGGTTACGGTGGAAAGGTTCACCCGTTCGCGGCTGAACACCACCGCGTTTTTCCGTTGATAGGAGGGGATCTCCACCCCCCAATCCAACACGGTATCCAAACAAGTCTTATACAACGCTTTGCGGGCGGTACGGTCGGCCGTTTGGCGCGCTTCGAGGAGGGCTTCGTCCAACGCCGTATCGGCAATGCCGTAATAATTGGTATTAGTGCCGCCGGCGCCCACCGAGTTGGCGCTGTGATAATGCGCATACATGTCCGGATCGGGGTCGGCAGACCACGCCGCCGACCACATCTCCGCCGTGCCGGCTTCCAGCGCATCCCATAATTGGTCGGCATCGGTGGGGGTGATGATGTCCAACGTGATGCCGATGCGCGCAAGGGCGGCCTGTGCGTTTTCCAGCACGGCGCGGTGCGGCAGAACCGCCGCGCCGTCGGTGGGCAGAATGAAGGAATAGGTGAGTTTGGCACCCGCGGGGGCGGCGGTGAAGGCCGCGGCGGTTTCGTCCCATGTGTATCCCGCCGCTTTCAAGAACTCCACGGCGGCGGTAAAGGCGGCTTCGTATTTGGCCTCGTCGGTCATGTCGGCGGTGTACAGCGGATCGCCGTTTACGTCGGTCGAAAACGCCGCGGTGTATCCTTCTTCGTCTTCGTGGGGTGCCGCCCACGATGTGTTGGAGATGGGATATTGAATGATCGAGGCGCTGTCGCCGTAACAAGCACGGACGGAGCTTTCGCGGTATACCGCAAACAATGTGGCAAAGGCACGGCGCAGATGTTTCGATTGGGTACTGCCCTTGTCTTCGCCGACTTTTACTTTATCGGCGTTGATGCCAATGTATCCGTAGCCGCGGTTGTCCACCGTGACGGCGCTGACGATACTGCTGTTGGCCGCGATGGTTGCCGCGGCTTCTCCGTTATAGGTGGGGACGGTCACGTCCAACGTGCCGCCGAGCACCCCCGCCAGACGATCGGCTGCGGCGGTTTCTTGGAACACAAGGTTCGGCGTTTTGGGACAACCTTTGTAATAGTGCTCGTTGGCACGGAAGGTAACGGCGCCGTTTTCATAACTCACAAACGCATACGGGCCGGCACCAAGCGGTGCGTTCGTTTTGGCGCGGACCCCCGAAAGGTCGCCTTTCGTGAAACCGAAACGGTGATTTTCATAATCGTAGGCGGTATCTGCACCGTAATAATGAAGCGGTGCCACCGTAATGCCCAATTGGTGAAGCGATGCGTCGTCGTAGGCGCTCATGGTAAGACGCACGCTGTATTCTCCTGCTTTTTCGATACCTGAAATGTGGGTGACCGTTCCACCCGAAGAGGTGTCTTTTGCGCCTTCCATGACGATGAAAGCGGCCTTCAAATAATCCCGAATGGGATGGATGACGGTGTTGACACGCTCGCGATCCAATCCGGTTGTTTCCGAAAAATCATTGCCGTAGACATCCCGCAGCAGTCGCCAGAAATCCGCTTTGGTGGGGATGGTGTTCACCATATCGTAGGTGTTCCCCGCGTTATCGGTGAACAGCACGAACACGTCGTTGCCGTTTTCATCCTTTTCGGTAGTGGGTTCGCCGTAACTCCAGGAATACATGGCCAACGCCACGTCGTTGCCGCCGCACAGCGGGAGGTATTCGCGATGATTTTCCATGCAATAATCCACAATTGCGCCCACAAAAGTTTCCCCTGCGGCATCCAACACGTCGTTCCAGTAGGCGTTGTATTGCTCTTCGGTGAAACCGTTGAACACGGTGGTTTCCGGCCCTGCCTGCCAAATGAGATCGGCCAGGGCGCCGTACTTTTCGGCAACCGCAGCCGACACGCCCGAACGGTATTCTTCCATGCCCAGAATCGGTAATGCATGGAAGGTGGAACTGCCGTCGTAGGTCGGATCGGACAACACGTACATCGAGAAGATAACGTCGTCGGCGGTGAGTGCCTGTCCGTCGCTGAATTTTATATCGTTCCGCAAGGTGAAATCGTACACCACCGTGCCGTCCTCGTTTTGAGTAACGGTGCAGTCGGCAATACCGTGATAGGTGTAGTCGGTGCCGTTGTAGGCTATGGTTTCACCCGTGGCGCCCTTTTGCACCACGTTACCGTCACGGTCGGTGTCGAGCAAGGTGACCGAGGTGACGCGCACCACGTCGCCGTCGTATTTGGTTTTGGAAAAGAAGGGGCTGAATTTGCCGGAAAAGCTGTCGTATCCCGCCACCAGCGTATCGCGGCTTACGGGATCCGGAACAGAAGGCGTGTCCTCCGCAGAAAGAGTGGTGGCGGTGGTGGAACCGCCCGTGGGCGTTTTGCTGCCGCAGGCGGTGAATGTGCACGCTGCGAAAAGCAAAGACAGCAGGAGCGCCGTCCATCGTAATATCGTCTTTTTCATGAAGAAATCCTCCAAAATCGGTCGGTTTAACCTATGGTTTAACGGCCAACGCAGTAAGAACGTAATGTCTACATTTATAGTATAATACCACAGAACCACCACCCTTGTCGAGAGTTTCAGCCGAAAAAGGGAATGTTGCACAAAATCTTCGATGTTTTTTTGTAAGAATGCCGAGATAACGTGTGCTGCATATAAGGATGTAATTGCATGGGGAAAAGTTCCCTTTCTTTGCAAATTCCACAAGGTGAATGACCGCCCGTTGCCGTGTCCATACTGTTAGTGAAAAGCGTAACAGTTTTGAAAAGGTGGAATGCGGATGTTGGGTAAGGTGGAGATCTGCGGCGTGAATACCGCCACGCTGAAGGTGTTGACCGAAGCGGAAAAGATGCGTTTGTTGCGGGAAATGCGGGAAGGCACCAACCCGCACGCACGGGATGAGATGGTGCAAGGAAATCTGCGTTTGGTGTTGAGTGTGATTCAACGCTTTGCGGGACGGGGCGAAAACCCCGACGACCTGTTTCAGGTGGGGTGTATCGGGCTTATCAAAGCGATCGACAATTTTGATATTACCCAAAACGTACGGTTTTCCACCTACGGTGTCCCGATGATCATCGGCGAAATACGGCGGTATCTGCGGGATAACAACAGCGTGCGCATCAGCCGTTCGGTGCGGGATCTGGCGTATCGTGCGATGCAGGTGAAAGAGCAGTTGACGGTGGACGAACAGCGAGAACCGACGGTGGAAGAGATTGCCCTCGCATTGGATGTGCCGCGGGAAGACGTTGTGTTGGCGCTCGAATCGGTGGTGGAACCGGTGAGTTTGTACGAACCGGTGTATGCCGACGGCGGGGACACCATTTACGTGATGGACCAGATAGGGGATACCTGTGACGAAAACGATTGGTTGGAAGAGTTGGCGCTGAAAGAGGCGATCCGTTCGCTGGGAGAACGGGAAAAGAAGATACTCGGATTGCGCTTCTTTAAGGGTATGACACAGGTGGAAGTGTCGGCAGAGATCGGGATCAGCCAAGCACAGGTGAGCCGTTTGGAAAAAGGGGCGTTACAACGCATCAAAGAACAGTTATGAATAAATCGGCAACTGCCTGCATACCATCTATCATCCGGAAAATCGGAAGGGGGGACAGGCGTGTTTTGCCGTATTACGGAACTGCACAACAAGGAAGTGATCAACGTATCGGACGGTACCCGCTTGGGATGCGTGGACGATGTGGAGGTGGATACTCACACAGCGCAACTCACCGCCATCGTATTACACGGGCGGCCCAAGTTGTTGGGAATTATGGGGTGTGAAGAGGACACGGTAATTCCGTGGAAGGATATTGAAGTGATCGGCGAGGAGACCATTTTGGTCAACCGTCCCGCCTGCGGGGACGGCAAACCGCACGGCGGGGTTTGTCGCGGCATGTTCGGACGTGTGCGTTGAAGGTTGCCGCATTTTCGGGCTTGACAAAATACGACGTTCTCGGTATAATAAGACCATAGGGTTTTACATGACTGACGGATTTCGCAGAGTACTGCGGGGAAGTGTAAAACACAGTATGCCGACCGTCTGGGCGAAATCAGTTTGTGAAAGCTGGTTTCGCCCTTTTTTGTTGCGAAACCGCGGAAAGGATGCAGAACGATGATGCACGAGAATTGGAACGGATTTGCCGCCGGTGCGTGGCAGGAAGAGATCAACGTGCGCGATTTTATCCAGGCAAACTATCGCCCTTATACGGGCGATGCCGATTTTCTGGCGGGGGCGACCGCCCGTACCGCGGCGTTGATGGGCAAGGTGCAGGGACTGTTTGCCGAAGAACGTGCCCGCGGCGGTGTGTTGGATGTGGACGTGGATACGGTATCCTCGCTTGTGAACTACGCACCGGGGTATATTGATAAGGATAGCGAACTGATCGTGGGTATGCAGACGGATGCTCCTTTGAAACGCGGAGTGAACCCGTTCGGCGGCATTCGCATGGCGCGTCAGGCTTGCTCCGCTTACGGGTACCGTTTGAGCGACAAGGTGGAAACCGAGTTCCGTTTCCGCACCACCCACAACAGCGGCGTGTTTCGCGCGTACACCGATGAGATGCGTGCGGCCCGCAAATGCCATGTCATCACCGGCTTGCCGGATGCGTACGGTCGCGGCCGTATCATCGGCGACTATCGCCGCGTGGCGCTGTACGGCGTGGATCGTCTGATCGAAGAAAAGCAGAAGGACAAAGCGGCGCTCGCGCGTGCTCCCTTCACACAGGACAACATCCGTTTGTCGGAAGAGGTGTTCCAGCAGATCACCTTTTTGGGGTACCTCAAGGAGATGGCCGCAATGTACGGCTTTGATATCAGCTGTCCCGCCGCCGATGCCAAGGAAGCGGTGCAATGGACGTATTTTGCCTATTTGGGTGCGATCAAAGAGCAAAACGGTGCGGCCATGTCGCTTGGTCGTGTGAGCACCTTCCTCGATATCTACATTGAGCGAGATTTGGCGCGCGGTGTGTTGACCGAAGAGGGCGCGCAGGAGTTGATGGACGATTTCGTTATCAAGTTGCGCATTGCTCGCCATCTGCGCACTCCCGAATATAACGAACTGTTCGGCGGCGATCCGATGTGGATTACCGAAGCGCTCGGCGGTATGGGCAAGGACGGCCGCACATTGGTCACCAAAAACACCTACCGTATGCTGAATACGCTGTACACATTGGGTTCTTCGCCCGAACCGAACCTCACGGTGCTGTGGTCCAATGCGTTGCCCGAAAACTTCAAGCGCTTTTGTGCCAAAGTGTCGACGGATACCGATTCGATCCAATACGAAAACGACGATCTGATGCGTCCGCTTCACGGGGACGATTACGCGATTGCGTGTTGCGTGTCCGCGATGGAGGTGGGCAAGCAGATGCAGTTCTTCGGTGCGCGGTGCAACCTTGCCAAACTGTTGCTCATCGCCATCAACGGCGGTTTCGATACCACCAGCGGCATTCACATCGGCCCGCAGATGCCGGTGCTTGAAGGGGATACGTTGGACTTTGATACGGTGATGGAACGCTATTCCGTGTATATTTCGTGGCTGTGTGAACTTTATGTGAATACCATGAACGTCATTCATTACATGCACGATAAATACGCTTATGAAAAAACGCAGATGGCGTTGCACGATACCGACGTGGAACGCTTGATGGCGTTCGGTGTGGCGGGCCTTTCGGTAGTGACCGATTCGCTCAGCGCGATCAAGCACGCACGCGTGCATCCCGTGAAGGACGAACTCGGGTATATCACCGCATTTACCACCGAAGGAGAATTTCCGAAATACGGAAACGACGACGATCGCGTGGATTTGTTGGCGCGGGATCTCACCCACCAGGTGATCACCGAACTGCGCAAAACGCCCACCTACCGCAACGCGGTGCACACTCTGTCGGTGCTGACCATTACCTCCAACGTAATGTACGGTAAGCACACGGGTGCGACTCCCGACGGCCGTGCGGCAGGGGCACCGTTGGCACCGGGCGCAAACCCGATGCACAACCGTGAAGAAAACGGTGCTCTCGCGTCGCTCAATTCGGTGGCGAAGATCCGTTATGAGGATTGCCGTGACGGCATCTCCAATACCTTCTCCATCACACCCGAAGCACTCGGCAAAACGGAGGAGGAGCGCACCGATAATCTGGTGGCGATCTTGGACGGTTACTTTGCCAAAAAGGCGCACCACATCAACGTGAACGTGCTCAACCGCCAGACGCTGATCGATGCCTATGAAAATCCCGATCTGTATCCCAACCTGACCATTCGAGTATCGGGGTATGCGGTGAATTTTCACAAGTTGTCCCGCGAACAGCAGTACGAAGTGATCAGCCGCACCTTCCATCAGGCTATATGAGTTGCGGATGGGTACATTCCATCCAAAGCCTCGGGGCGGTGGATGGGCCGGGGATTCGGTTCGTTGCCTTCTTGCAAGGGTGCCCCTTGCGGTGCAAATGTTGTCATAACCCCGATACGTGGGAGAAGCACGGCGGCACGGAATACACCGCCGAAGCGCTGACGGAAAAAGCGGTGCGGTATCGGGAATATTTCGGGGACAAAGGGGGTATCACCCTTTCGGGGGGTGAACCGTTGTTGCAAGCGGGCTTTGTGCGGGACGTGTTTCGCCTGTGCCGCGAACAGGGGATACACACCTGCCTGGACACGTCGGGTTGTGTGCTGACGGATGAAGTGAAAGAAGCGCTCTGCCACACCGATCGCGTGTTGCTGGATTGGAAGTATACCGAAGAAGAGCTGTATCGCGAACACGTGGGGTGCTCGTTGCAAGCGGTGGAGAGATTCTTGGACTATTTAAATGCACAAGCGATTCCCGTTACGTTGCGGCAGGTGATCATCCCCACCGTGAACGATACCGAAGACAATGTGCGCAAGCTGAATGCGGTGGCACGCGCTCATCCTTGTGTGGATAAGGTGGAGTTGTTGCCGTTTAAAACCATGTGCCAAACGAAGTACGATGCCTTGCACATCCCGTTTTTGTTTGGGCATCTTCCCGAGCCGACCGCCGAGGATATGGCGCGGTTGAACGGGTGTGTTTCACCCCTTTAAGAGTTTTTTAAAAAATATCGAAAAAAGACTTGCAATGTGTGAAACGGTGTGGTATAATCGTACAGCCAAAAATATTTTATTTCACACGCAGGTGGCAAAGGACGAGGTCGGTGCCGTGCAGGTGCACGGTGGCTTTATCCTTCTGCGGAGGAAAAACCAAGGAGGAAAACAACTATGGCAGTCGTATCCATGAAACAGCTGTTGGAAGCCGGTGTCCACTTCGGTCACCAGACCCGCCGCTGGAACCCCAAGATGGCGCCCTACATTTTCACGGAGCGCAACGGTATCTACATCATCGACCTGCAGAAGACGGTCCGCAAGTTGGAGGAAGCGTACATGTTCGTGCGTGATCTCGCGGCGAACGGTCAGTCGGTTCTGTTTGTCGGCACCAAAAAGCAGGCGCAGGATTCTGTCCGTGAAGAAGCGGTGCGCGCCGGTGCGTACTATGTGAACGCGCGTTGGTTGGGCGGTATGCTCACCAACTTCCGCACCATCCGCGGCCGTGTGGCTCGTTTGAACCAGCTGCACACCATGCAGGAGGACGGCACGTTCGATCTGCTTCCCAAGAAGGAAGTCATTAAGCTGACCCATGAGATCGAGAAACTCGAGAAGTTCCTGGGCGGCATCAAAGATATGAAGAAGCTTCCGGGCGCGCTGTTCATTGTCGATCCCCGCAAGGAGAAGATCGCGGTGGCGGAAGCGAAGAAGTTGGGCATCCCGGTGGTCGCCATCGTGGATACCAACTGCGATCCCGACGAAGTGGATTACGTGATCCCCGGCAACGACGATGCGATCCGTGCTGTGAAGCTGATCGCCGGCGTGATGGCGAACGCGATTATCGAAGCGAACCAGGGCGAGCAGACAGCTCCCGAAGCGGAAGCCGAAGTCGCTGAGGAAGCGGCGGAATAATCCGACTTTAAATTATTTTGATTTGAAAGGACTGGATAACCATGGCATTTACGGCGAAAGACGTACAGACCCTGCGTGAGCGCACCGGTGTCGGTATGATGGAATGCAAGAAGGCGCTGTCCGAAACGGATGGCGATATGGAAAAGGCAATCGACGTTCTTCGTGAGAAAGGTCTTGCGAAGGCGGCGAAGAAGGCCGGCCGCATCGCGGCGGAAGGCGTGGCCTATGCCACCACCTACGACGACAAGAAGGTCGGTGTTGTGGTGGAGGTGAACTCCGAAACCGACTTTGTGGCGAAGAATCCGCAGTTCCAGGAGTTCGTGGCGGCGATCGCGGATACCATCGCGGACGAAAACCCCGCGGATATGGACGAACTGATGACCAAGCCCTGCGCGGGTGCGGAATCGGTTACGGCGGCTCTGCAGGAAAAGATCCTCGTTATCGGCGAGAACATGACGGTGCGCCGTTTTGTCCGTTACGAGGGCGATTGCGTGGCGTACGTGCACGGCGGCGGCCGTATCGGCGTGTTGGTTCGTTTTGAAGCGGACGGCGTGGCGGCGGATGCGCTGACCGAATGCGGCAAGGACGTGGCGATGCAGATCGCGGCGCTCAACCCGCTGTACATCTCCAAGGAAGCAGTTCCTGCGGCGGATGTGGATAAAGAGCGCGAAGTGCAGATCTCGCTGATCAAGGCGGATCCAAAAAACACAAACAAAGTCGGAGGCCAAGCGGTCTTAGGAAGACAAATTATTGTGCCAACTCCTTGGTTCACAGAA